>NZ_JAODZS010000042.1:0-33976 GCF_029835375.1 Morganella sp. GD04133
GTTTCAGCACTGAAAGAGGCGTTCAGAGGTGAAATGCCGGCGGTACCAAAAACCGTTCAGACAACCGGCGACTCTGCAGTTGATGTCATGAGCCAAAAAGCTGTAACGGAAGCCATCAAGGGTATCAAAGTTCCCGAAATAAAAGACGCATCAACGACAGAAAAAGGCATCGTGCAGCTTGATGATGCGCTCAGTGAATCGAAAACAAAGGCGCCTACATCCAAGGCTGTTTCTGATGCACTGAAAAATTCAGCGAGTGTTAATCTATTATACCCCGTCGGAATTGTCGTGTTTTTTGCTCAGAATAAAAATCCGAATACTTTATTTCCCGATACAAAATGGTCTTACATCGGTGAAAATAAAACTATCCGGCTGGCAAACAGCAGCGGCGATAATATTCGGAGCAGTGGCGGTAGCGATAATGTCACATTAACGACATCACATTTACCAGCACACAGTCATAGTTTTTCCGGGTCGACATCGAGTTTTGATTACGGGACGAAGACGACAAATACAACTGGTAGCCACTCACATGGAATTGCGACCGGTCGTGAATTTGGTGCGAATAATATGCCTGTTGGTGATGGTAAAAATACATATAGAACGAGTACCGAATCCGCCGGTGATCATAGTCACACCGTTGCAATCGGAGCGCATACACATACGTTTTCAGGCACCACGGGAAATGTAGGTAGTGGGTCATCTGTATCAGTGGTTAATGCTTATGTTATGCTGATGGGGTGGTACAGAACTTCTTAAAAATAGAACAGAGCCATGCCAATTTTAGGTGATGGTATGGCTTAATTATTTACATGTTGAATTTAATTTTTCGCTCTATCACTTTTTGAAAAACAAAATCTTTAACCTGATGCGCTACACGATTTAATTCCCGTAATAATTTATTTTTACTTATATCTTTTGATTCTGTTTTACGATGAATCCTGTTGTTTTCTAATAAACTTGGAAAGTTTGCATCTGTATTATTAAATACAAAGTCCTGAATGCATAGCGCAGGTAAGGACTGGCAGGCAATATACTTGTCATCGAGTAAAAAATCATTGAACATATCATGATCAATAGGGTTTTTTAGTGGTTCCGTAGTTATTTTATTCAACAAATAACGAGCACCTTTATTTGTAATGATATAACCAGCAGTGCCTAGGTTCTTGCTGTTGAGACGAAATATATTAATGTTATTGTTAATTCTAATGACTGGATTAACAGAGGTCTTTACTTTTTCACTTGATTTTTCTATTTTAATAACATCAAGTTTATTTGAAACCCAATCATATGATGACAGCGCTTTTTCTGATTCTTTTGATAGATAAATATCATCTTCAAAAATTCCAGCTACAGTAATATCTTCATCAATTATTTTTTTCCACAGAGTGATATGACTTAAAAAACAACCCTTTTCACCGGGAGATAAATTAGGATTATCAAATGTCACACCCAATTCATCAGCGACATGTAGTTGTGTTTTATTTATAGCGTTAAAAAACTCAAAAGGTATATTTTTTCCTGAAAATTGCTCAGTAATATGTGCTCTTCGTTTTTCATTATTATCACGTAAACTGATTACAAAATTGTTCATTTTAGTGTTTTCACCATAGGTTAGTTGCTTCACAATATCATACCACATGTTCCCGCATGCTATTGATATCCATGTATACAATAACGCAGCCTCATTGTGAAGATAAGATGTAATTGCTTGAAATAAAAAGTATAAGCAATGAATTTAAAATCCCTCGGCCGCAAGGCTGTGCGGGTTCAAGTCCCGCTCTGGGCACCATATAGAAATTCATTGAGTTTTCAGTGAGTTAGAGTTAAGAAAAGCCACCCTTGCGGTGGCTTTTTTGTGCCCTGAGTCACACTTCACTATATAATTTCACTATATTCTCTCCTTCAAACTATCTTTTGCTGACCACCGACAACAGGAACAACTACCACATTTCTGTCATACTGGGCTGTTTTGTAAGTATCCCGGAAAAAAGTCCCATTCACTTTCAGAGATCTTCATCCATACTGATATGTACCCTGAGGAGATCGCTATGCGCAAAGCCCGATTTACTGAACATCAGATTATCGCCGTTCTGAAATCCGTCGAAGCCGGACGGATAGTCAAATATGTCTGCCGTGAAGTCGGTATATCCGAAGCCAGCTACTATATCTATGGACTACCTCCGTTTTGCAAGTACTGAATCAGGTTTTAGGTTGTTGCTTACATCTATCCGGCATCAGAAATATCTGTGCCCAAATGGGTAATCCGCACACAATCGCCTCAACAACCGGACGACCACGAAGGCCAATATAGTAGTCAGGTTCCGATTGTGCAGGTTCAACCTGTGGCCATTTTTCAATACTTTGCAACTTTTAAAGGTATGCTATTACACTGCCGGTCTGTACTCTGTTTCATTGTGAAGAATTGACCAAATAATTCTGGCATTTTTATTGGCGACTGCAACGGTCGTTTTGTTAAATCCTCGTCGCTCTTTTAGCTGATTAACCCATTGATTTAAATAACCCTCATTATTATTTGCAGCCACTCTAACGACTGCCCTGGCTCCATGAATAAATAAGGTTTGCAAATGCTTGTAGCCTTTTTTCGTCATATTCATCAGTACCTGCCTGTCACCACTCGAGTGCTGTCGTGGAACCAGACCAAGTCATGCGGCAAAGTGACGACCATTTTTAAATTCAGTTCCTTTGCCAATCGCGGCAACAACAGCTGTTGCTGTTTTAGGGCCAATGCCTTTAACTTTGGCAATGCGCTGGCAGGCTTCTGATTGCCTGAACACAGCATCAATTTCTTTATCAAAAAAGCGTATACGACGACCAAGATCGTTAAAGAGATCATAAAGTTCTGCAATCGTCCTGCGCATTCTAACGCTAAGACCATTTTCAACATCTTCAAGAATAAGCGGAACAGCACGACGAACTCTTGAGACTGCCGCGCCGATTGTTATTCCCCGATCAAGCAGCAGTCCCCGGATTTGACAGACTGTCGCAGTGCGGTGATTAACAATACGCTGTCTTGCACGGTGCAGAGCCTGAATATCCTGCTGTTCAGGGCTTTTGGGTGGTACGAACTGCATTGTTGGCTGCATCAGAGCAATTGCGATAACCTGTGCATCATTACCGTCATTTTTTTGCCCGCGGACAAAGGGTTTTACATACTGAGGGCTGATCACTTTGACCTTATGTCCCGGTTTTTCGAACTCACGCTGCCAGTAAAATGCGCCCGTGGAAGCTTCCACTCCAGTCTGATATTAAAAAATTAAAAGATCTTGAAGAGGAAAACCGGCGTTTAAAACAGATGTTTGCTGACCTGAGTCTTGAGTGCCGGGCTCTGAAGGATGTTATCGAAAAAAAGCTTTAAAAACAGCGGTAAAGCGGGAGCTTGTCAGTTACCTTATCGAACAGTATTCGATGAGCATCCGTCACGCCTGCCGGGCCTTATCGCTGAGCAGAACGGTGTATTTTTACAAACCGGATACCCGGCGGGATGAACCGGTGATACAGGCGCTGACAGAGGCGGCAGAACGTTATCCCCGTTACGGGTTTAAAAAGCTGTTTCAGATCCTGCGCAGGCAGGGCAACGGGTGGAATCATAAGCGCGTTCACCGGATCTATTGTCTGCTGAAGCTGAACTTTCGCCGTAAAGGCAAACAACGTCTGCCTGTACACAATCCGGCACCACTGGCAACGCCGGAGGCACTGAATCAGAGCTGGTCGGTTGATTTTATGCATGATGCGTTAATCTGCGGCAGGCGTTTCCGGACGTTCAATATTCTCGATGATAAAAGATAAAGGAAGAAATAAAAGCTGGGCTGAAACAATGGTTTTTCTTGAGGCAGAGAAGCTGATATATGAAGCTAACCGGGTATCAATGTTTCATTTGTCAGACAGTTTTGCCCGCATGGATTTTGTAAAAGAAATTAAGGATGTGGTTGAAAATCAATTTGATATTGCGCGTAAGGCAAAATCTGATGAAGAATGTATACAGTGCGTCCGTACATTGAGGCAGGAAACTGAAGCACTGAAGGAACAAGACTGGCAATTACGTTCCAAAGCAGCACAGCTTTATGCCAAAGTTGAGTTTGTCAGAGAAAACAACAAAATTGTCGGATACATTATTTCAGCGGTGAGTGTTGTAATTTCCGGTATTGAAGCCTATGCCGGAGCAATGATGATATCAACGATGACTCCGATCGGTGTCTTAGCTGGTGCGGTATTAGTTGTTGATGGTATAAATGGCATAACACGGGAAGCGATTAATCAGTGGCAGGGGGATATGACATATTCTGAAGGGATTTTTGCTGATGCTGCCATGGAAGCGGCTGAATTTATGGGGTTCAAAGCAGAGACCGGTTTCGCGTTCTATAATGCGCTATCTTTATCCGCCGGCATTTATGGCATTTTAGGGTTAACATTAAGATCCGGAGCCCGGCGGTTATTCAGATGGATTCCGACTGATTATTATCGGAAGGTCAGCAAAATGAACCGTCCTAAGCTGGCAATGAGAATAGCGGGTTTTGGATTGAAATCTAAAGTAATCTTTGATTTGATATCTATAGATCAAAATGACTGAGTTTTATCTTTTTTCCGGTATTTCCAGGCTTTATATCCCAGAGGTACCGGAAACGTTAGTGATATAATGAATACCCCGGCAAGCAAACCAATACCACCACCAATAATTTTTGATTCAGAACCCCAAATCAGTAATGCTATAAACACGATGGCAAAAAAAACAGAGAACCATAAAAATATTTTAAATCTGTTTGCCAGGTCATTAATGGCTTCCGCAATCGAACCACCATGCATACGGGTATTCTCCGTTATTTTATCTAACTCTTTCTGTGTGAACCCTGTTTTTTTTAACTCATCAAAATCAATATTCATCAGCCGTTCTTTCCCCAAAAATTGTTAGTTAGTAATCATAAAAAAATCCGTTAGTGAATGCCAGATAAATAGTCCGGAAAGGCAAGCAAAGATAGAGGAGACTTGTTTTTTAAGTATAAACACGTGATTCATATGAAGCATATGGTTTAAATATGATGTTATACATAGCCAGATCTGATAGACCACTGAAATATATACTGATGCTCTCAGGCATGTCAGCTGACAGAACAAATAAATAATTTTAAATAACGATATCTGGTTCATAAAATTGATATTTTCATATAATCTGTTGGTTTATAACAAAATTATCCGGGATTTAAAATTCCTCGGCCGCAAGGCTGTGCGGGTTCAAGTCCCGCTCTGGGCACCATATAAGAATTCATTGATTTATCAGTTTATTAGCGTTAAAATGGCGCGGACTTTATGGTCGATTTTTTTGTGCCCTGGATCACACTTCACTACTGTTTTGCTATTAACTTTCGCTATTAATCCCCTTGTTTTGTTCTGTTTTTGGCCGCCGACGACCGGAATAACCTGAATTTTCCTGTCATATCTGACTGTCTGAGTAATGCTTTTATGCCCGGATATTGTTTGTTGCTCCTGCAGCGTTCCTTCCATTGCCATGAAATACATTGCTGACTGCAATCATGATAAGCGGGCAATACGAGAGACAGAACCACGGTTCATTGCTAAATAGTTATAACGTTTATAACAAATTAGCCCGGTGAAAATGCCGGGCGGGTAAAATTATTTATCAATAAGTAATTTGTATATTAACTCCCACGATAGGTAGAGTATCCATATTGGCTTAATAATAGTGGTATATGATAATGCTGGCTTGTATCCTCTATGTTGAACTCGACAGGAATTTCAGGGAAAAAGCTATTTAAATTGTTACTTTTAAAATAATCACCAGTTTTAAATGTAACCCTGTATATTCCTTTTTCTTCATTGATATTGTCTGGCCAGAGTTTTTTTATTCTACCGTCATTATTTGTCTTTGCAGTGTTCAAAACATGCCAGCGTTCGCCTTGTTTTTGCTCCAGTACTACGTTGACGTTGCTTGCCGGAGTCCCTGATTGTTGATTCAGTATATGCACACTTAAAAGGTCAGAAGCAAAACCTGTAACGGGTAAAATTAATGAAGAGTATAAAAAGACTGATAATATATTTTTTTTCATTAAATAATCCTATTGTATTTGCGATATTCGCTGGAATTATACTATTTTTATTGGCTATATATCCTTACAAAAGGATTACAATTTTGTCATCTTGAATATCAGCGATTATAACTAATCAAATTATTAACATGCGTTAAATATGAGTTTATATGTGATAGCCGGCGAAAAAAAACGTGCAAAATAAAGTGTACACTGCGCAGAAAAAAGAATGCCAACTGAACCGGACAGCTGCATATAAAACAGCAGGGGGATTAGGTGAGGGGGATAACGCCTGCGCAAGTGCGGGTCAGTTATAGTCCGCTACTGTGCTGATGAGTTTTTAGGAATGGTGAACCAACGATGCGGAAAACCCGGCAATAATCAGCTTCCCGCAGAATTATCCGAATATGCTCTCACGATTATCCGGAAGCATTTACTTATGTTTATATTTTGCGATAATTTCGGATAAGATGCTAACATAAAGGAACTATAACATGAGTAAATTACAGCTATTGGTAATAGGGTTAATGTTTGGATGCACAACGGGAAGTGCTTTAGCATCAACCAGTAATGAAGGTTATTATGGTGCTGCGAGACTTTCTAAGGTATGGCAAAAAGCAGACAGTATGGATACCAGTAGCAGGCCTGGTATTGGTCAGTTTGTCTCTGGTGATGATAAGGATGATTTCTATAATGCATCACTTGCTGCGGGTTATCAGTATGGTAATGGCTGGAGGACAGAAGCTGAGTATACGTTTAATAAAAAAGCAGAGTACACCAGTGGTTCAACGGCTTTTCCGGCTAGTTTTAATCACCATAAAACAGAATCACAGCGTTTGATGTTAAATGCTTACCGTGACTATGAAATTTATCAGGGAATTTCTGTTTATGGCACTGTAGGTATCGGTATTGCAAAAGTGAAATCATCAGGATGGCAAGGGAATACGACACGCCAATATGCTGGTAATACCGATACTAATTTAGCGTATTCTCTTGGTGCAGGTTTCAGCTATGAGCCTATCGACAAACTTAATTTTGACTTAGGTTACCGTTACGTCGATTTAGGAAAAACTGAGAGCGGAATGAACCGTTTTGCGAATGCCCGGGGCTTACAAGACGAACAAATGAAAGCACACCTTAAATCACAAGAACTTACATTTGGCATCAGATATTTATTCTGATATTTTTATCGTGTTTACCTCATCGGTTATGTCATGAGAATAGCTAACTTTTGTTAGCTATTTTTGATTGCCGCTGCCAGAATTATATTTAATGTTGACCATTCGATTCAACGACCTGCCTGTAAACAATCAGACCTGACATGCCCTGTCACATACCAATAAAAACATTATTGTTAATAACACTTCTATAAATATAGACATATCTGTTTTGCAGGATTCGGTGACATTTTAAACTTACAATAACAAGTGAAATCAGGTCCACGCAAAAAATAGACTAAACCCGCCAAAAGCAATACTCATTTCCGGGCAATATGCCCGCTTATTTTGTCTCTTATTTGTTATCAGAAAACCGGAAGCGGTTTCGGCGTGATTCTGAAGCAGCTGCGAGAAAAAAATATTTGAGATGATAGAAGACGGGTATAGACAAGAATTTGTTCCCGAACTCTGTAATGCTGGCGATAAGGTCAGAACATTATAACCGGCAGAGTATGAGCGTTGTGTTATGGCTCAGATTGTAATATCCGGCACCGGAATGTTGCGGGGGCCGGTGTTTTCTGAAATGCTTCGAGACACGTAATTTTTTCAGTCAGATTCTTTTTTTCATCACGGGATAATAAATTAACAGAATTATCTGTGATCAGCGCGGAATGGTAATAACGCAGTGCTGCTTGTAAATTCCCGCCGGAGAGTGTACAGCCACCGGGGTTATTTTTATTGTCTGTCAGCATCATAAGATTTGCATCGGTGTAATTAATGATCATTTGCGGTGACGGATAACGAAGCAAATTCTCAGAAAAGAATTTGATTGCGGATATGTAATTTTTATTGTGTATAGCATCAAATGCCAGGTCGTTAAACTCTGAAAATAACGAATTATCCGGCGTGATTTTTGCTTGTCTGAGGCTGGAGATCACCAATTTTGTATTCACTGCATCCGATGGGGAACGTAGTACAGCCGGACTGGTATCAGCGGAAGCAGAAAGGAATATGCTGCACAGAAATAGCACCGAAAATAACGGTTTCATTATACAAAAATAGCCTTTTATTGATTATCTTCTCTTAAGATTAATCAATTAGTAATCTTATGTAAATATCTGATCACCAAGTTAATTTATTTTATTATTCTTATGTGAATTATACCGAAAAAAAAGAAATGGCAAAATAAAAAGGTAGAAATGAAAATATTATGCGTCTGATTTTGGTCAGTCATGGCTGTGCAAATAATATATAATGCATAATGGTATTTATATTGAAAAACGGAATAACAATACAAAGCCAGAGGTGTCAGATGGATAATACATCACCGGATAATGCTCAGATCCGGGAGTTTGTGGATCGCTTAAAAACAGTGACCGGATCACGCTTTTTCCATTATCTGAATGATAAACAGGTTAAAACCACGTGTCTGATGTGCGGGTATAATGGCAGGCAGGTTATAGATGAAACAAACTATACAACAGCGCAGGACAGGCTGGATAACAAACCTCCGCATACGTTTGTCACATTTTATTACCACACTCCGGGAATTCCGGCAGACAGTATAAACCATTATTATTATCGTCTTATCTGCGATAACTGTGGTTTTGTTACTCAGCACAGCGCCAGATATGTCATAAACTGGCTTGATGAAGAAGCACGCCGGGAACAACATCTGACGGATGCTGAATGGGTAAATATGCCGGAACAGGCTATTACAGAACCGGACGAAAAATAACTGCACATATCATACCGGGCGATAACGTCCGGTTTTTTCTTTTCTGTATTCCGTTGACTGCGTTTTTAATCACCATCTTCTTGCTCCCTCATCAAAATATTGTGATTTTTAAGAACTTTACTTTACCTTAACAGCAAGGTTCAATGTCATACGCAGAATTACCTGCAGGAAAAGGTGAGCGGAGGATATATGGAAGATGGTTTAATGGTTATTGCAGGACTGGCGCTTATTGCCGCTGCAGCCGGTTTGGTAAAGCCTTCTCTGGTGGGTATGAAGAGTCGTATTGGTGCAGTATTGGGTTATCTTATTATCTTCATTATTTTTTTAGTACCCGCATTAATACTGATGCCGGACTGATAAAACAATATCTGAATTGTTCAGATATTGTGGAGAGAATTTTATTAAATGTAAATAAGGTAAAGTTATTCTTCATTGCATTGACCTTTCCCTTAGGTCAACCTTTATGATTGATTCCATCAACCAAATACAAAAAAGGAATTAATCATGAAAAAAACACTTATTCTCACTGCTCTGTTATCCGGCGTTATGACATTCGGGGCAATGGCAAATCCGGTATTATTAAGTGGTGATATGCATGCTGTTACCACTCCGGTGCAGAAAGAGCTGGGTGATTCTATGATGCGTATGCATGATGATATGGCAAAAACATTGTCTGAGCAAAATGCGGATATTGCCTTTGCTGAAGGTATGATTGCTCATCATAAAGGGGCCGTTGAAATGGCACAGATTGAACTGAAATACGGTTCAGACCCTGAGATGCGTAAGTTAGCTCAGGAGATTATTGATGCTCAGGGGCCGGAAATAAAGCAGATGCAGGATTGGCTTAAAAATAATAAGCCAGCAAAGAAATAAGTCGTTAATAATAATCGCGGTATCTCTTTTCAGAGGTGCCGTTTTTGTGTTACTGCCTTTAATTTTATTTATTAAATTCCATTCAGATCGCAAAAAAATATTACGGTGCTAAAAAAAACACAACTCCGGTAGACAATACTCGTTTAAGAGCATATTAAATATCCCGTCAGCTGATAAAAATTAATTCAGTATAAGATTAAATCCCCTGCATTGTTATCAGGTTAAATTATTTAAGAAAAGGATATTCTATGCCGGATCCGGAAATTATTGTATTTTTTACAAAACTTCAGATGTCAAAAAAAATAACGGATTTTTCCCGTCAGCAATGGCTGACAGATGCGGCAGGTCGCGCGAAACAACTGTCGCTGACAACACATCCTTTTGCTTTTACACATCCGGGAGCCCGCAAAAATCGTGATGGCAAAGTGAGAGCGGTGCTGGCGGAGGTCAAAAAGAAAAATGATGGCTTTCTGCGGTCCGGTAATGTGGTTGTTCCGCCGGATGCTGAAGGTAATGCGGCTGCACTGGAAATATATACATTCCTGATGCTGAAAATTCAGGATGGAAAAACATTACTGACACATTTGTGTGAAGAAAGTGAACTGGCAAAGACAATTCTCAGCGGAAAAGATTACCGGGAGCTGCGTGCCGGTTTTTTGCAGATATTTTCCGGGAGCGGAATACCGGCAACACACGCAAAAATAAAACAGGTTTTTTTTCCTGTACCGGATAAAAAATGCAAAGCGGGTTATCATTTACTGTCAGTACTGACGCCGTCCGGATTATTATCTGAACTGTACCACCGGTTTGGTATACGCGGTGTATTCTCAGGTCCGTCTGTTATTATTCATATCGGCGGGTCTAAACCGCAAAATATCTCTGCGCTTAATATGCGTAACAAAGGAAAAGCCTGTTTGTTGTTATCAGTCCCTCCGGGAACGGTCAGTGCCAGAGGACATTACCGTGGTCATTAATTATCTGCTGCTGAAAAATATCCTTATCCGGAATGCCAATGCGCTATCCGGTGCATTGATAGTTGGTTTTCCGGCTGTCACAGCCTGGCTTGGATTTGTTCATGCGCTTGAGCGAAAAATGAAAAAATGCGGATTTTCGTCAGTCAGGTTTAATTATGCCGGTATTATTTGTCACCACTGCCATTTACAACTGTATGCAGAGCCCGGTGAAATGGTGTATTCCGTACTGAACAGCCGGAAACCCCCGGATAAAAAAGGCAGAAACCCATCACTGACTGAGGAAGCGTATTGTCACCTCAATGTGTCACTGTTTATTTGCGGTGAAAATATAAAAGATAAAAATGAGGAAGTTATCACTGCAATACCGGAGGCAATAAACATGCTGAAGATTGCCGGGGGGATATTACCGATTCAGGCAGACAGGAGACAGGTATCTTTCCGGATAATAAACAGAGGTGGTGTGAATTACAGCAGCGTATTGCACCGGGGTACGTATTACTGGAGCGGCGGGATGTCATGATAAATGCCATGAACAGCGGAATGGATGCAATGGCGGCATTACTGAAATATACCGCTGCTCCCGGTACGGGGCTGATCCCGGTCGTCACCGGATATCAGGGGCTTTCTCCGCCGGGAACAGTGGAAAATGCCAGGTCAGAAGGCATACCTCACCGTTTTGCGGAAAGTGTTATCACATTAGGGGAATTCCGGCCGGTGGATAAATTACGCCATCCTTCGGATATGTTGTGGGGTTATCACTACTTACCTGACGAGGATCTTTATTTGTGTCAGCAGGGAAATCACCATTAAACGGAAAAGAAAAAATGACCGGGTACAGAAATATACCGTCGGTTTTATCCTTTTCGAAAAAACTGATCCCTTCTGACGGTATTTTTTACGGCGCATCACAGCGTCCGGATTCACCGGTTATTCCGCTGAAAATACAGGTAAGAACGGTCCGGGGAACATCTTCGTTTCGCCGGAAAAACCGGGAAACAGATGAAAAAACGCCCGGACAAAAAATTTATGATCCTAATATTCAGTATATGGATTACTGCATGCTGGGAGCTGAACAGAATGTACTCATATTCCGGTTTTCACTGAAAATCACCGGCGGGCTGAAATATCCGGCTGCCTGCAATAATGAAACCTTTCGGCAGCGCTATCAGGCAGTAATGACGGATTATCTGGAAAGAAAACAGTGCCGGGAGCTTGCAGGGCGCTATGCACATAATATTGCCGGTGGTCGTTTTTTATGGCGGAACCGGGTTGGCGCAGAGCAGATCGATGTGATTGTGGATAATCTCAGTGCGAAAAAAAACCAGCAGTGGGTATTTGATGCACGGAAATACAACCTGCGTCATTTTGATCAGACGGATAATATCGTCAGTGATCTCGGGAAACATATTGCCGCCGCACTGAGCGGTGATGATGGCGCATTATTGCTGGCCATTACCGCCAGAATGATAACCGGAAAGGGACAGGAGGTTTATCCGAGCTGTGAATTTGTGGTCAACAAAAGAAAGCGCGGAAAAAGCCGGATACTTTGCAATGTTGATGGTATTGCGGGGATGCATTCACAAAAAATCGGTAATGCTTTGCGCTCGGTGGATACCTGGTATCCGGCTTTTTCTGAACCATCCGCAGGAGGGGGAGCGATCGCTGCCGATCCCTTTGGCGCAGTCACCCATCTGGGGGCGGTATTCCGGCCACCGGGGTCAGGGCAGGATTTTTACACGCTCTTTGAAAAATGGGTCAGCGGGGAAAAACTCACTGAGCATGAAGAAAGTTATGTCGTGGCAGTGTTAATTCGTGGCGGTGTTTTCGGCGGCGGAGGGTAAACAGATGCGATTTTATCAGACAATCAGGATCCTGCCCGATGCACTGATATCGGCTGTATTTCTCCGCCAGCAAATCTGGCGGCAACTTCATCTGATACTGGCAGAGAATAAAACCGGTGAAAACGACAGTGCAGTGGCTGTTGCGTTTCCGGATTATTGCCGGGAGCGGCAAACAGCAGGAAATCGTCTGTGTCTGCTGGCCGGGAATTATTCTGCTCTGAAGTCGCTGGCAATTGCTGTGCGGTTGTCTCCTTTTTATCCGTACATCCGGTTAAGCCCTATTTTACCCGTGCCGGAAAAAACGCAGCCGGTCAGCTATGTCCGTCAGCATGTCAAAGGGTTGCGCCGTTTTCAGGCTGCGGGGGCCGGGCGGTTATTTATTCCGGAAACACTGCCGTTTATCTGGACTCAATCTTTGTCAGGCGGCAGACATCACAGGCCATTTCCTTTTTTTATCCGGAAACTTGCGCCGGGAACGGCTGCAGAGGGGCGGTTTACCTGTTACGGACTGAGTCAGAAAAAATCAGAAAATGAGGGAATTGCAACAGTACCTCACTTTTGAGGCCATTTACTGCCACAGCGGCAGCTGAGAAATAATTATGATAAAAAAATAATGCACTGCCGGAAATGCCCCTGTGCTTCAGCAGACAGGGGCGGGCAGCTTACTGTTCCGGCGGAAAGCCGGCCGGTGCCGGCGTGGAAATGTGTGAACCGGGATCAACGGAAAAATGTATGTCGGAGGAAAAACGCTTTTTCGGTGCCAGTTCCCATATCACCCGCACCGGAAACTCACCGTATTCTGTCGGGGTACCGTGCAGATTACCGGTTTTGTCGTTAAAACTCAGACCGATATTGCGCTGGAAATAAATACCGAGGATGGTGACCGCCCGTCCGTCATCCAGTGTTGCGGTGACCGGTGAACTGAATGGTTCAAGCAACCGGGCACGGGCAATGCTGACACGGATTGCCGGTTGTCCGGAAGGTGACGACATTGTTGCAGGAGTCTTATTTTCATGGGAAGTGTTTTGTGTAACAGCCTCTTCTCCTGCAGATTCCCGGACGGGTGCCGCTGTTGCCTGTGACGGAATGTCCTCTTTCCCCGCAGCAAACAGCGCCGTCAGCCCCCAGGGCTTCTGTTCTGCAGATTCCGCCTGTAACGGAGCGGGGATTGAATCTGCACTGAATGACCAGCTGCTATCCTGCAGGGTATCACGGGTTGATCCGGCAGGTGTGTCTGTGGTCAGCGGGGCGGCAACAATGTTATCGCCTGATGCAATTTCTGCCGGTTCCGGGAGTTCTCCGATTACCGGGGTATCAGTGTCATCGGTATCCAGGTCGTCAAACAGCCAGTTGCCGTCTTTCAGCGGATCACTGAGGGCAGCAGGTTCCGGAAACAGGGATTTATCACTGAATACAGAGGCGGTCAGTTCAGTATTGTCTGCGGCTGCTGGCGTAACGGATGCTGCTGCCTCAGGTTCGTTGTATACAAAGGTGAACTCTGCGGATTCGTCATCAGAAAGTGGTGAAAGCTGGTTTATTATCACCGGTTCAGCATATACCGGGGCAGATTCTGTGATGCTGTTGTCAGTCGCTGCGGGATCATCCGGAAGAAAAGCATGCTGACCAAATATTGTGGATAAACGGTCAATTTCTGCAGAAGCCTGTTCTTCTGCACCCGTGGTGTTATCCGTGATAACCGGCTCTTCAGGTGCAGGAGGAACAATGAGGGGGTCCGGTTCAGCAGCAGGCGGAAATACGGTCTGAGCTGTGTCCGGCTGTGAGGCTGGCATATCCGCCGGCGCAGAAAGTGTGCTGTCAGCGAGCGTACTGCCCATCATCATCTGCGGGTTATTGCGTTCATGTTCAGCGCTGGCCGCCGCCAGTGCGGCGGAGACTTCACGGTATTTTACGTCAATCAGGCTGCCGAGGACGAGCAGGGCGGCGCGGATGGTTTCATCATCACACAAGGCCGTGATTTCTGCGCTGCGGACAGGGTATCCGGCCTGTTCAGCCAGCATGGCACAGATTGTCCGCTTCTGATCGGAGGTTATTTCCATTTAACGTTTCCCTTTGTGACTCACTGATTGTCACGGTTTTTAGAACGGAACTACGGAGGCTTCCGCTCCGGCACCGGTTACAGGCCGGGAGTGTTCCCTGAACAGCGGAATGCCGGGAAATTGTCCAGTAATGATACTGTGAAATCCGGCTGCTGAAATATGGGGGAAGTCTGATTGACGCAGAATGACGCATAATAAAATAATGACAATCTTATTAATCCGAAATTATCATTATTTTATCAATAAGAAGAATTATCCCGGATACGCTGGCGGCCCGCTCCGGCAGGAAAAGGTGCGTAAACAGCATATGCAATGTTTTTTCATGATATTAAACAAAGATTCAGGTATCGCTGATTGTTTCTGAAATGAAGGTCGCTAAGATAGGCATTCCACTTAAGGAAAAGCGGCAGTGCGGGTAAATTTACCGGAGGAGACGGCGGAATGTCGTATCGCGCATTTTTTCAGCCTGTAAAAACCCTGACACCGGCGCAGCGTCAGGAGATGGCCTCACTCTATTTTATGTATTACACCGGCAGTGACGGCGCACAGTTTTTATCCGATCTCGATCATAAACAGGAAGTCCTGTTTATGATGTCAGGGGATGAGATGGCCGGGTTCAGTACCCTGCAGTTTTACCCGTTCCGCGGACACCGGATTGTCTATTCCGGCGATACGATTGTGCATCCCGCCCACTGGAAGCAGCAGACGCTGCACGGTGCCTGGCTGCGGCGTATTGCGCTTTTGCGCAGTGAATACCCCGGCGAACGGGTGTTCTGGTTTTTGCTGGTGAAGGGCGTGCGCACTTACCGGTACATGAGCACGCTTGCACAGACCTTTTATCCGCACTGGAACGGCAATGTCAAAGAGCCGGAACTGGCACGGCTGGTGGCGGAACTGGCAAAAGATAAATTCGGCTCACTCTATAACCCGGCGCGCGGTGTGGTGGAATGCCCGTCAGCATTTGGCTATCTGAACCGCACAATGGCAACGGTTACTGACGCGCAGCGCAGTAAGCCGGACGTTGCCTTTTTCCTGCATAAAAACCCGCATTATGTCTGCGGTCATGAACTGGTCTGCTTGTGTGAGATTTCGCCTGATAATGTGGCAAAACGTTATCAGTCACTGTTTGAAGAGCCTGATGTTGAGTTCTGCTATGGATAATGCCTGGCAGCATTTCCGTGCCGGAATGCCGTCTGTTTCATCGCAGGGCACGCTGCGTGAGAGGCAGTTCCGCTGGTTAACCGCCTGTCTGGCGGCGAATGCGACGTGTGAATACGGGCGGCAGTATCATTTTTCCGCTGTAAAATCCGTGACGGATTATCAGCAGAACGTCCCTCTGACAACCTATTCTGAGTTAAGCCCCTTTATTACCCGGATGACGACCGGGGAAAAAAACCTGCTGTGCAGTGCGCCGGTCCCGGCATTTGAGCTGACCGGCGGCAGTTACAGCGGCGGCAAACTGCTGCCTTATACTGCTGCCGGGTTAACTGATTTTCGTCTCGCCGTTACCGGCTGGTTGCGGGATGTGACCCGCCGTTTTGATCTGACTACCGGCCATGTTTACTGGGCGCTCAGCCCGGCAGTGACACGAACGACAAAAACGCCCTGTGGTATCCCGGTCGGCGGCGGTGATGCGCTTTATCTGGGGACTGATAATCTGGCGGCGTTCAGTGAATTATCGGCTGTGCCGCTGACACTGGCACAGGTTGAGAATGCGGCAGACTGGCAGTTACTGACCCTGATTTATCTGTTGCAGTGCCCGGATTTACGTCTGATATCCGTCTGGAGCCCGGTATTTTTATTTCCGCTGCTCACGGCTCTTGATACCCGGCAGGCTGAGATTTCCGCACTGCTGCGCGACGGCGGGGAGATGGCTGGGCATTCTCTGAAGGCTGACCCGGCGGCGCTGGTGCGTTACCGGCGTTATCTGCAGGAGCAAAATACTGCACTGTTATGGCCGCAGCTGGCGCTGATCAGCTGCTGGGATCAGGCGGCGTCCGCTTCACCGGCACAGGCACTGATGATGCGCTTTCCCGGCGTGACACTTCAGGGTAAAGGGCTGCTTTCCACCGAGGCGGTGATCACGGTTCCGTCTGACGACGGTGACCCGCAGCTGAGTGCAGACAGTAATTTTTATGAATTCCGCCGGGATAGCGGGCAGATATGTTTAGCGGATGAATTACTGCCCGGTGAAACATACAGTGTGATTGTCACCACAAACAGCGGGCTGTACCGCTATCAGACCGATGATCGGGTGTTGTGTACCGGCCACACGCCGGAAGGGCTGCCGCAGTTGCGTTTTTGCGGGCGTGACGGAATATGCAGTGATTTGGTCGGGGAAAAACTGACTGAGCCGTTCGTTTGTGCCTGTTTACCGCCATCGCAGGATTTTGCCGTACTGGCAGCGGATGAGCAGGGTTATGTACTGCTGCTCAGCGATACCTGCACTGAGACACAGGCACAGGCATATTGTGAGGACACTGAACGCTATCTGTGTACCAATCCGCAGTATCACTACGCCCGTCGTATCGGACAACTGAAACCGCTGACATTCTTCCGCCTGCATCAACCGGCGGAGCACTATTTTCACCGGCAGCTGCAACGGGGAAAACGGCTGGGAGAAATTAAAATCCCGGCCTTGCTGACCTCGCCTGACTGGCGTGCCATGTTTGAGATCAGGGAGTTTCTGTGATGACACAGACTGTTTATACGCCGCAACGGCCGCTGGATCTGGTGCTGCTTTCGCCGAAAGGGCCGCTGTACCGCAAACGGGGCGGAATTTTCAAACGTTCGCTGCGTTATCAGCCGCTGACGCTGACCACCCTTTCTGCACTGGTGCCGAAATCCCTGCCGGTTAATATCCGTCTGATCGATGAAAGTATTGAGGAACTGCCGGAGGATTTCACCGCTGACCTGGTGGCAATGACGGTGATCACCGGGAACGCGCCGCGTGCTTATGAACTGGCGGCGCAGATGCGGGCGAAAAATATTCCCGTTGTGCTTGGCGGGCCGCATGTCACACTGTTGCCGCAGGAGGCACTGCAGCACGCTGATACGGTCTGCACCGGCTATTCCGAGCAGAGCTGGCCACAGCTTATCCGCGATTTTATGGCGGGTAATATGCAGCGCGAATACCGCCAGGGGGCTGATTTTACCCTTGATATCCCGGATTTGCCGTTTCCGGAACGTGAGCGGTTTGATGCAAAACACTTTCTTACCCAGGGCGTTTTTGAGGCAACCCGTTCCTGTGCGCACAACTGTGAGTTTTGTGTCGCGCCGAGTGCCTGGGGGCGCAAGCAATTTCAGCATCCGGTGGCGTGGGTGGTTGAGGATATCCGCCGTTATGTGGCGCGTACCGGCAAACGAAAAGTGATTTTTGTCGATCTGAACCTGGTGTCAGATATCGGTTATGCCAAACGACTGTTTACCGCGCTGATCCCGCTGAATATTCAGTGGTTCGGTTTATCCACCGTGCTGATAGCCCACAATCACGAATTGATGGAGCTGATGGCCCGCAGCGGTTGTAAAGGGTTGCTGCTGGGGCTGGAAACGGTCAGTGACGGCAGCCTGAAAGATGCCGGGAAGAAGTTTAACGGCTCGGTGGATTATAAAGAACTGATTGGTGACCTGCACCGGCTGGGGATTGCGATTCAGGGCTGTTTTGTGTTTGGTCTGGATCACGATACGACTGATGTGTTTGACCGCACGGTGGATCTGGCCATCGACGCCGGCATTGATTTGCCGCGTTTCTCCGTGCTGACACCGTTCCCGGGGACGCCGTTGTTTAAGCGCCTTGAGGAAGAACAGCGTATTTTAACCACGGACTGGTCACTGTATGACGCGCAGCATGTGGTGTTCCGTCCGGCGCTGATGAGTGCGCGTGAGCTGGAGCTGGGGCACGAACGCGCCTGGAAAAAAGTGTACCGTTACCGCAGTATTGCGAAACGGCTGTGGCAGGCGCGTAATTTTAAACCGCTGGCGCTGACGGCAAACCTGGGTTACCGCTTCTATGCGCATCACCTGCATCAGTATTATACCTGTGACTGGCCGGTTGAGCACCGTCCGGCGAAGTCGGGCAGCCACTGATGCGCCTGACCTTTATTCATCCTGCGATCGGCCACCGGCGCGGCGAAACCTATCTGCGATCGTGGCAGATGGAGCCGCTGCCGGTCGCGGCACTGAAAGGGCTGACACCGGCGGATATTGATACGCGGTTTTATGACGATCGGCTTGAGCTGATCCCGTTTGATGAACCGGCAGATTTGATCTCAATTTCAGTCGAAACTTACACCGCAAAGCGCGCCTATCAGATAGCCAGTGAATACAGAAAGCGCGGTGTGCCGGTACTGATGGGCGGATTCCATGCCACGCTGATGCCGGAGGAAGTAAAACGCTTTGCGGACGTCATTATCACCGGAGAGGCGGAATCTGTCTGGGAAACCATGATTGATGATTTACGCCACGGCACACTGCAGCGGGAATATCACGGAACACAAACCGATCTGCGCAGTATCCGTGTTGACCGCAGCCTGTTTGCGGGGAAACGTTATCTGCCGATAGGGCTGGTGGAAACCGGGCGCGGCTGCCGTTTTCACTGTGAGTTCTGCGCAGTACAGTCGTTCTATCAGCAGCGTTACCGGCGGCGCGATCCGGATCATGTACTGCGGGAGCTGGCGGGTCTCAAAGGCACAAAAAATCTGTTTTTCTTTGTGGATGATAATTTCGCAGGCAGTCTGCGGGAAAGCCGTGAGTTTCTGCCTGCACTGGCGAACGCCGGGATCCGCTGGGTGACCCAGATGAGTATTGATGCCGCGCATGATGAGGAATTTGTCCGCGCATTGTCACAGGCAGGCTGCCGGGGGGTGCTGATTGGCTTTGAATCCCTGAATGAAGCCAATCTGCGGCAGATGAAAAAAGGCTTTAACATCATGAAGGGCGGCTACAGTCAGGCACTGGCAAATCTGCGCCGCCATCATATTGCCGTATACGGCACATTTGTGTTCGGCTATGACCACGATACGCCGGACTCATTCGGCGAGGCGGTGGCTTATGCCCGCGAACAGAGCATGTATATTGCGGCATTTAACCATATGACGCCGTTTCCGGGAACGCCGCTTTATGCGCGGCTGGCGCAGGAAAATCGTCTGCGCTTTGAGCACTGGTGGCTCGATGATAACTACCGCTACAACGAACTGCCGTTCAGTCCGGCACAGCTATCGCCGGAGGCAGTAACGCAGGGGTGCCTCTCAGCAAGGAAGGCATTTTACAGTTCACGTTCAATTCTTCAGCGCAGCTGGCGTAACCGGGGCGATTTCTTTATGTTTCGCAACTATTTCCCGATTAACTGGCTGCATCACCGTGAAATCAGCTGCCGTAACGGCTATCCGCTCGGTGATGAGAATTGGCAGGGTAAATTAGCAGAGGTTAAATGATAGAGGTTATTGACGCGACAACGGAGCATATCGCGGACTTACTCAGGCTCCTTGAAGAGAATGCCATGCAGGGTGACTGGGAGCTGGTGATGACCCGGCGGCCCGGTTATTTTTCCCCGAAAGACGATTTCGGTGAGATCTATCCGGCACTGGCAAGGGACGGTGATACTCTGGTCGGTATGTGCCAGCTGAGTATACAGACCGGCCGGGTTAACGGCGAAGAAGCGCAAATGGGCTATCTCGGCAGTCTGCGTATTGTCCCGAAATACCGTAATCATCTGAAAGTGTTACAGGCCGGATTTTCTTATCTGCGTCAGCTGCCGACACCGGATCACTGTTACACCAGCATTGCAGAAAATAATGTACTGGCCCGGCGCCTGCTGGAGCGGGGAGTGGAAGGGCTGCCGCTCTACCGGCCGCTGAGCAGCATGAGCACACTGGCGATCAGCAAAAGCAGAGGTAAAAACCGCGGATTGTGGAAAGTGGTGCCGCCGGAAGATTACACGGATGTGATCCGCTTCTTTGCTGAAGAATCCGTGTCCCGTCAGCTGGCACCGGCACTGAACCTGAAAGCGATGCAGCAGACCGGCATCACGGTGCTCGGCAGTTATCAGAACGGGCAGCTGGTGGCCTGCGGCATGCTCTGGGATCAGCGGTCATTCAAACAGGTGATTGTGGCCGGTTACTCCGGCAAAATGAAGATGCTGCGCCCGCTTTATAACGCCTTTGCCGGGATGACCCGGCGACCGCAGATGCCGGCGGCGGGAGAGGTGGTTCCGCAGAGTTTCCTGTCATTCCTGGCCTGTACTGACGATACCAAACTGCCGGATTTGATTGAGGAAGCGTTACTGCATTGCACTACGCCGATTATGACTGTCGGGCTGCCGTCCGGGCATATTTGCACCAATGATGTGATTAAACGCACCGGGGCATCGGTTTACCGTACCCGGATTTACGGCGTCGATCTGACCGCCGCGCCGCAGTGGGACGGCCGCATTGTCTGGCCGGAGATAGCGTTGCTGTGAATATCGTGCTTATCTACCCGAACATGGGGGATTACCGCACGAAAGATGCCATGACGCCACTGGCGATCGGCATTCTGGCTGCGCTGTCGCCGGGGCACCGGGTGACATTTTATGATGACCGGCTGGATAACATTCCGGAATTACTGCCGGATGCGGATCTGATTGCCATTTCGGTGGAAACGTTCACTGCGCGGCGCAGTTATCAGCTGGCTGACCGGTTCCGCAACCAGGGTAAAACCGTGGTGATGGGCGGCTGTCATGTCACCTTTATGCCGGATGAAGCACTGCAGCATGCAGACAGCGTGTTGCTCGGTGATGCGGAAGGGGCGTGGGAACAGATGCTGGCGGATTGTGAACAGAATGCGCTGAAGCCCCGTTACCGGGGAGCGCATGACCGCCCGCTTGCCGGTTACCGTATTGACCGGACTGTCTTTGCGGGCAAACGCTACGCGCCGGTGTCGCTGGTGCAGTTTTCGCGCGGTTGCCGGTTTGCCTGTGATTTTTGCTCTATCCACGCATTTTACCCGGAAGGTGTGCGTACCCGGCCGGTGGATGAGGTGCGGAATGAAATTTTATCTCTGCCTGCAAAGCGGTTTCTGATTTTTGTGGATGACAATCTCTTTGCCGGTAAACGGGCGCTGAATGAACTGCTGGCCATGCTCACACCGCTGAAACGCCGCTGGGGATGTCAGATAAGTATCGATATCGCCCGTAATGAGGAGATGCTGGATAAACTGGCCGCAGCCGGTTGCTGTTTTGTGCTGATCGGGTTTGAAAGCCTGAATGAAACCACGCTGAAGCGGATGGGAAAATCCCGCAGTCATGCGGCAGCGGATTATGCTGCGGTGCTGGCGGCGCTCTACCGGCGTGGCATCTGTGTTTACGGTACTTTTATTTTCGGCTATGACGAAGATACGCCGGAGACACTCCGCAGCACACTGGCGTTTGCGGAGAATAACAAACTGGCGATTGCCAATTTCAATCTGCTGATCCCGACCCCCGGTACGGCGCTGTACGCCCGGCTCGAGGCAGAAGGGCGGCTGATTTATCCGGCCTGGTGGCTCGATCCGGATTTCCGTTACGGCGAACCGGCTTTTCGCCCGGGCGGGATGAGTATTGCGGAGCTGGCTGCCGGGTGTTTTTATGCCCGCACCCGTTTTTACCGTTATACATCCATTATCCGGCGCCTGTGCCGTTCCGGCAGCCGGGGCCGCTGGCGCACGTTGCTGGTCGCCTGGCTTTATAATATCGCCTCGCACCGCGATATCGCCCGCAAGCAGGGAATACACCCGGGAGAAAAAGGGTGAAACTGATACTGATTAAACCGAATATCGGACGTCAGGAGCACAGCCTGTATGTGGATGAGGGGCGGATGGAGCCACTGATGCTCGGTGTGCTCGCCGGTCTGACGCCGCCGGATGTGGACGTGGTGCTGTATGACGACAGGATGGAAGCGATTCCTTATGATGAACCGGCGGATCTGGTCGCGATCACGGTGGAGACCTTTACCGCCCGCCGCGCTTATGAGATTGCGTCGGAATACCGGGCCCGTGATGTGCGGGTGGTGATGGGGGGTATCCACGCCACACTGTTACCGGAGGAAGTCGCGCAGCATTGCGACAGCCTTTTTACCGGTGACGCGGAAACCCGCTGGACAGAGATGATCCGCGATGCGGAGAAAGGCCGCCTGAAGCCGCGCTATGCTGCCCCCGCAGGGGTTGGTCAGGTCGATCATAACCGGTGCGGTTGTCTGCCGCGCCGGGATATCTTCCGGGGGAAAGGGTATCTGCCGATCAGCCTGATGCAGTTTACCCGCGGCTGTCGTTTTGCCTGCCGCTTCTGTGCGGTCAGCCGTTATTTCGGGCGGCAGCACTATATCCGCCGGATCGATGAAGTGGTGCGGGAGATTGAAACACAGAAATCGAAGTTTATCTTTTTTGTTGATGACAATATTGCGTCTGACCACCGCGAGCTGAGTGAACTGTGCAGTGCGCTGATCCCGCTGAATGTTCACTGGATAAGCCAGGCAAGCCTGGATATGACCCGCAACCGCCGTCTGATGTCGCTATTACAGCAGAGCGGCTGCTGGGGTAATGTGATGGGATTTGAATCCATCAACCCGGACAGTCTGCGTGATGCGCGAAAATCGCCGAACATGCGGATATTTTCACAGTACCGCGAGGAAATTTCGGCATTACGGGATTTCGGGTTACAGACCTGGGCGGCGTTTACCCTGGGATACGATCATGATACCGCCGCGACCGTGGAAGATACCGTTGAATTTGCCCTGAAAAACCGTTTTGCTTTCGCCGCCTATAACATTCTGATGCCGTACCCGAACACACCGCTGTATCAGCAGCTGGCGCAGGAAAACCGCCTGCTGTTTGACGGGAAATGGTGGCTGCATCCGGAATACCGTTTTAATCAGGCGGCCTTTCAGCCCGCAAACATGAGCCCCGAAACCCTGACGGAACTGTGCCATGCCGCGCGCAGCCGTTTTAACAGTGTGCCGTCGATTATCCGCCGTTTTTCTGATTTGCGTCTGACGCTGCAATCGGTATCGCGCATGGCAACATTCTGGCGTTATACCCTGTTATTCCGCAAAGAGGTGCATAAAAAACACCGGATGCGTTTTGGTTTAAAATAAGGGGGGATGAATGAATACTGAGCAGGATCCCTTTTCCCGCCGGGTGATCAGCTATCTGTTGTGGTGTATTCCGGTCAGTGTGGTGTTTTTCACGGTTTACCCGCTGATGAATGCGTATACTGCCGGGCGCGAAAGCCTCTATGCCCTGTGGCTTCCGGCTGAACTTCATATCCCGTTTGTGCCCGGCTTTATCTGGGTGTACTGCTCGTTTTACCTGATTATTCTGATGCCGGTTTTGTTTCTGCCGCGCCGGGAGCACCGGCAGCTGGCACTTACCTTTATGGTGATGACATTACTGGGCGGCGTGATCTTTTTTCTGTTTCCGGCGCAGCTCGGTTTTGTCCGCCGGGTGCCGGAATCTCCGTTGTATCAGACGATGTACACGACACTGTTTGCACTGGATCACCCGCATAATCTGGTGCCGTCCCTGCATGTGGCCTGGTCGTGTGCAGCGGTGCTGGCCATTGTCCGCCATACCGGACGCGGGCTGACGCTGTTGTTTCTGTTGTGGCTGGTACTGATTGTGCTGTCTGTGCTGCTGGTTCATCAGCACCATGTGGCGGATGTGGTCACCGGCCTGCTGTTGGCGGTAACGGTTTCATATATGATGAGGAAATAGTGATGAAAAGGATAATTATCAGTGCGTTAATGATATTCAGTTTTTCGGTTTACGCGCAGCCGGGTGAAGAGGATGGTGCTATCCACGATGAACTCCGGCAGGTGATCGGCACCGTGGAAAATGCTATCAACAGCGGTGATTATGACAAAATGCTGCCGGTGATGAGTGAGAATCTGCGTGCCACACCCATCACTCAGGAGTTTATCTCCGGCAAAGCAGCAATAAAACCGTATTTTGAATCCTGGTTCGGGCCGGACAAATTCCTGAAAAAACTGAATATCAGTTTTAACGCCGATGTGGTGACAGAGTTATCCCCGGATAAAACCTGGGGTATCGCCTACGGTAAAGGGATGGAAAAATATCAGCTCAGTGACGGGCGTACCTACGATTTTCCGACCCGCTGGACAGCAACGGTTGCGCTTGAGGACGGTGCATGGAAAATCCGCACCATTCATATCGGCACCGATTTCACGGATAACCCGCTGCTGAATGAAACCCGTTATGCTTTACAGGGCATGATGTACGGGGCGGGTGGTCTGGTGATTGGTCTGCTGGCCGGTATTGCGCTGTTCCGCCGGAGAAGTGCGGTAAAACCGGTGGCAGAAGCCGGAAAGAAATCATAATGTTATGTGAGTCGTCGGGTAACGGGCAGGTGAACGAAAAGCATGCGCGTCATGGATGACGCGCCTGAGCGTACAGGGATGTATTTACAGCGACTTTTCGTTTTGCCCGTTATCAGACGTTGCACGGACTGACAGAAATCATCGTCCCTTTTATTTTTCCGGCGGAAACAGAAAATCCAGATCCGCCGCCGCTCCCATTTGCGGTGCAGGGCGCACACCATAGCGCCACATGGTGAAATAAACACGCCAGAAGGTCGGGCGCGGCTGGTCATCCACCAGTGACGGCAGTTCATACCACGGTGCCTGCGGGTGCTGGTGGTGTGCGAGGTGGCAGTGATAATTCAGTGCCAGCCAGCGGGAGACCGGCAGAACTTTCAGGTTCCACGCGCCGTTCATCACATCGCGGCGGCTCCAGGCGTGATCTGCATATTGCAGAGCCGACCAGTGCAGCGCAAAAGCCCACAGACAGAGCAGATAACCCGCCGCACTTAAATCCAGCACCCAAAACAGCAGTGCCTGCCAGAGAAATGCACCGAGCAGTTCACACCAGATGGTCAGCGGCGGCAGTTTTGCCAGTTCCGGTACCTGTGACCCGAAGCCCAGCGCCGGGGCGATTTTGGTGACAAACACCCGTGAACGGTATACGCCCGGCGCAATAAACCAGAGAAGATTGCCGAACAGTACGCAAAAATAGTACAACCCGAGCAGATTACCGCCGTACATCCAGATATTACGCAGCCAGCGCGGTTGGTTTGGCAGGTAATAATCATACAGCTCTTTATCCGTCCGGTTATTTTTATGGTGATTCAGGTGTGCGCGGCGTTGCAGGGTAAAGGAAGTCGGAAATGCCCATGCGGCAATAATCCCGATGGCGCGGTTATCGGTGGCAGAACGTGCGGCCACGCCGTGTACCGCTTCATGCAGAATAGCAAACGGCATGTTGTTGATCAGCATAAAACCCATCAGGGCAGGCAGCGCATAATACCAGGCGAGATGGCTCACTCCCCATAAACAGGCCGCTGCGGCAGTCATCGAAAAAATCAGCAGAATACTGTTGAGTAAAAGACGCATCAGTCTGTTTTCCTTGTGTTATTCGTCACTATTGCCGGGTTGAACAACCCGGTTTTTTCGTGGCGTAACCGGCGGGCATACAACCGGAAGCCGAGATTGGCCGCCAGGCGGATAAAGCGGCTGCCCGGGCGGTGCAATACCCGGCGCAGAATCGCTGTCAGACGGTATGTTTCCCGCCAGGCCTCGTGCAGTAAGGATTGCAGGGTTTCCGGTGACATATTTTGCGGCTGAAAAACCACATGTTCGTTGTCATACAGGCTCAGGTCCTGTGTGATTAAGCGGCCGTTTTCCGCCATCCGCTGCCACAGGCGTGTGCCCGGCAGCGGGGTGAGAACAGAAAAACGCACCAGATCCAGCCCGAGAGAGGGGATCTGCCGTATCGTATCGCGGATGCTCTCCGGGGTGTCTTCATCAAACCCGAGCACAAAACAGCCGAGTGCGGCAATCCGGTTATCGCGCAGCCGCCGGAGCTGACGGCGGTATTCGCTGACCTGATTACAATTCTTGCCGGTGGCCGTCATGGTCTGCTGACTGAGGTTTTCCAGCCCGATAAGCAGCCCTTCACAGCCGCTGTCACACAGAGCCCGGAAAACTTCGTCGTCATCGGTCACATTGAGAGTCGCCAGTCCCGACCAGCGGATTTTCAGCGGGATCAGTGCCCGGAACAGTTCCAGACTGTATCGCCGGTCAGCGTACAGATTAGGGTCGAGGAATATCCAGCGCTGTCTGCCGCTCTGTTTTATCTCGTCAATCACCTCCGTCACCGGACGTGCCGTGCCTTTGCGTCCCCACTGATGCTGTACAGAGCAAAATTCACAGGCGAGCGGACAGCCACGGTCAGCAATAATAGTGGCGATATTCATATAGGCGCGGGGCGGCAGCAGATCACGGCGCGGCACCGGCATCGGCAGAAAGCCGCGCTCAGGGCGGTGCTGATAACGCGGCTGCGGCTGTCCGTCAGCCATATCCTGCAAAAATTGCGGCCAGATAAATTCACCGGCACCAATGAGGACGGTATCAGCATGCTGCGCGGCGTCATCAGGCTGCAGTGTGACGTGCGCACCGCCCATTGCGGTTCTTGCCCCGCGTTCGCGCCAGTAACGGCAAAGCGCATAGGCGCGGGGGGAGGAGGAGGCGGTGGCGGTGATCACCACCAGATCAAAATCGCCGGCGGTGACCGGCGGGGAAACGCCTTCATCACAGAGGGTCAGCTCTGCATTCAGATGCGGGGGAACCAGGGCGGCGAGGGTGATAAGGGTCAGCGGGGCGTAACTGATCGCCACGGAAAACGCGCTTTTCCGGTAGCGGTAAGTCCTGTCAAACGGCAAAATCAGTAATATTCTCACCGGTGCTTCCTGCTCCGCATATGACATAAGGCCTTTTACAATGGCACAGTACGCCGGGGGACGCACTGTGCCGGATCAAAGATCAGGCCGCAACCACTTCAAGTACAGAGATATAGCACTCTGTCGGGATGAGGCGGTTTATTTTCAGTCCTGCTTCAGCCAGCAGTGCCTCAAATTCCGGTATTGTCCGTTCACCGCCGCCGGGCAGGATCGCCATACAGAGAATACCCATACCGTAATGCGCCGCCGGGTTGGTTTCCGGATGCACAACAGATTCGATGATCAGCAGTTTGCTGTCCGGTTTCATGGCGTTGCGGCAGTTTTTCAGTACGGCGAGGGCGTTGGTATCATCCTGGTTAAAAATAACTTTTTTCAGCAGATACATATCCGCCTGCGGCACGGATTTAAAGAAATCACCGCCGTCGAGCGACCAGCGGGAATCGTCACCCAGCTGAGACAGGTATTTGTCCGACACCACATGCGGGCTGTCAAACAGGGTGGCGGTCAGTGTCGGGTCACTGCGCAAAATCCGCAGCAGCAGTGAGCCTTCGCCGCCGCCGATATCGGCAATATGGCACGATGACGGGAAGTCATAAGCGCGGGTGATAAAATAGTTTTCCATTTCTGACAGGGCAGACATCCCGGACGGAAAATTATAGCTGTCATCACGATTGGGTTTGGTGGCCTGATATTCATAGAAGGTTTTTCCGAACCGTTTTTTGAAGTTCAGTTCACCGCGAACGGATTCATTCAGCTGGCCGATGGTTGACCAGTAAGTATTGTCTGTCAGTGTCAGAACCGCATCCCGCTGTGAGCAGGGGTGGTCGCTGCGGAGAAATTCCGCATCCGGAGAGAGCCGGTAACCATCATCATCCGTGCCGGTGAAAATACCGTTCAGTGCCAGCATCCGCAGAATGCGGCGCAGATTATCCGGATCTGAGCCGGTACTCTCTGCCAGTGTGGTGACAGAGAGCGGGCCGCCAGCCAGATGGTCGGCAATATTCAGCTCTGCCGCAACCCGCAAACAGCCGGGCAGTGCCAGCCCGAGGGTGGCGTTCAGGATACGGATGACGGATTGCTCTTCTGCGGAACTCATCAAATCCGGTTCAGTATAAGACATAGAGGTAACTCCTTTCAGACATGAAATAACAGGGCTGGTCAGAGTGCCTGCTGCGGTATACGGCACTCCGTATGTTAAATAAAATTAAACAATATAAGGAGGGTAGCCCGGAATCAGGAAATTACCGTATCGAAATCTGAAGTATTACTAATTAATGATAAGTGAATCAAGAATTCAGTGGTGAATAAGCCTGTTTCGGATCAAAGATCAGGCCGCAACAACTTCTAGGATAGAAACATAGCAACCTGTCGGGATCAGTTTATTGATTTTCAGTCCGGTTTTTGCCAGCAATATTTCAAACTCAGGAATGGTTCGTTCACCTGCTTCAGGGAAAGCAGCCAGGCAAAGGATATCCATCGCATAACGGGAATCTGTTTTTTCAACCGGGTAGATAACCGGTTCAATAATAAGAAGTTTACTGTCTCCGCGCATAGATTTCCGGCAGTTTTTCAGTATGACAAGTGCTCGTTCATCCCGCCAGTCCTGCATGATGTTTTTCAGTATATAAATATCAGCTTCCGGCAGGGTACCGAACAGGTCACCAGAGACTGCCTGCCAGCGTGAATTATCGTTCAGTTCACCCAAACGGTTCTGCTGCAGTACATGTTCCCGATCAAGCAGGATACCGTGAAGTGACGGGTTTATCCGCAGGATACGCAGCAGTAATCCGCCCAGCCCTCCGGCGATATCTATCACACGGCTATTTTCCGGGAACTTATAGGTATTCACAACAAAATGGTTTTCAATTTCAGACAATGCGGACATTCCGGACGGGAAGTTGTAATCGCGTCGTGTATTTTTTTCCCAGTACTCATAGAATGATTCACCATAATAACTCTCAAAAGGCGGATTGCCCTGAATGGCATCTGTAACCTGACCAACCGGTTTCCATAATGTTTCATCCGTCAGCATAAGAATAGTGTGGCGTTGGGAGTAAAGATGATCTGATTTGAGAAATTTTGCTTCAGCATTTATGGCGTAATGATGATCATCAACAGCACTGAAAATACCATTAGCAACCAGCATCCGTAATACTTTATGCAGTAATGCAGAATGTGTTTTTGTCTGTTCAGACAGCCAATCAACAGAACGGGGCCCTTCTGAAAGAAGGTCAGCAAGATGCAGTTGTACGGCAGTGCGCAAACATCCGGGCAGAGTAAAACTCATTGCGAGATCCATTATACGGAGTAGTGTTATCTCTTCATCATGTGTCATTGATATATTTTTTGACATAAAAAAACCTCATTAATTAAATTAAACTAAATAATAAGGTGAAGAATAGCGTAGTGGCAGAAAATGACCGCATCAGAATCTGAAGTATTATTAATTAATGATAAGTGAATCAAGAATTCAGTGGTGAATAAGCCTGTTTCGGCTGATTTTCAGGCCGCGCATCATACATAACCAGGCGCAGGCAGAAACACCAATCAGCAGCAGCCACAGGGTATTTGGCGGGAAATAGGTCAGCACACCGCCGGTCAGCAGCGGGTTAAAGGCACCACCGAGCCAGCCGAGGGATTGGGCGGAAAAGTAGCTGGATTTCATGCCGTCCGGCGCAATGTTGTCGATCAGCATATATTCACCCGGTGCATAAATCAGTTCACCGAGAGTAAAGACAAATGCGGCAATTCCCCAGAACACAAGGTTACTGCCTGACATCATAAATCCGGCCAGCCCGGCCATAAAAAAGAGTGTGCCGAGTGTCATCAGCTTTTGCAGATTATCGGTACTGATCCGGCGGCCGACCATATATTGCAGTGAAACCACCACGGCGGCATTAACCGGCAGTACCACGCCAATCACCTTTTCCGCCAGTGTGGTATCTGCCACCGTCAGGACATACTGGGAAATACAGGCGGAAAACGAACCGAACACCAGTGATCCGAGAAAAGCGGATAATGTAAACCAGAGCAGAGCTTTATCATGCAGCATGACAGAAGGCCGCCAGGCGGTACTGTTGCTGCCGGAAGCGGAAGGCGGCACGCTGCGGACAAAACGCTGAATAAAGAATATCGGGAATGAGGCAGTACAGGCCGCCAGCCAGAATGGCAGATCCGCACTGTACATCAGCAGCCCGGTACCGATCGGCGGCCCGACGGTCCAGCCCATATTGACGAAGGTGTAGTTCAGGGAAAAGACTTTGGTTTTGCGCGCCGGTGGCAGCGTATCAGCAAAATAGGCTTTCAGTACCGTAGCAAAGACCGAGTAGGCGCAGTTAATCAGTGAAAAGAAGACAACAACCAGCGCGATATGGTGAGTCAGCGGAATGGCAATGAACCCGGCGATATAAACCACAATTGCCATCAGCATATAGCGTTTTTTATCAAATTTATCAGCAATAATGCCGAAGCCGAGACTGAACAGCACACCGGTTGTCAGTGCGACGGTCAGTGCCATCCCGACCTGATCCACCGCCATATCATACTGACGGCTGAGATAAATCGCCATAAACGGGATGGTGGCACCCCGTCCGATAGTAATTAAGAATGAGGAAGCGAGCAGTGCAATGGTGGAGCGGGTGGCGGCTTGCATGGTGACATTCTCAGTATTTTTATTTTAATATTCACGTGATCAATATCATGCAAATCATGCGCTGTACAGCGCCTTCCGATCACGGCAGTACGGCGTGAACGTCGGTTTCCTTCACCTGACTGAAACCCTGTCACAGGAAATTATACAGCGGAAAGGATTAATCCTAATTAATAATACGACAGTTTGTTGTCAGTTATTATTTGATCTCTGTAACAGCCGTGTTTTTATATTGTCAGACAACATAGCTAACATTGTCATTGGCAGCCGACAACGGTTATCTCTGCATTTATTTAAAACAAAAATAAAAAGCCGGTTTTTATAGCATTAATATCAGGCGTTGTTATTTTTATAAGGGTATGTCAATGAATAATTCTGATGAAATATCCGGGCAATACTGCAGCTTTAAGTCCCCTCTCAATGAGGGTGAATTTTTTGCCATACAGGCCGGATTCGTCATGCCGGAAGGTGTGAAGCCAGTGATTGATGGCTCTGCCGGATTGTGCATCGGTTACCTGTATGGTATGGGTGATATCTACCATGTATATGATATTAATGGGTATTCTCAGGGTTTATGCACACTTGCGCCGGAATCAGCATTATCTGAACCACTGGATTTACTGCTGGTCAGCGGTATAGTGGCTGAACCGGACGGACGAATATCGTTGCTGATGCGTTATGGTACAATCCGGTCTGTCAGCAGCGGCAGTACATTACGGGATATGCCGGTTATACAGGCACTGAAAAGCAAAATTATTCAGCACAATACAAAAAGAATCAGATATTCGCCACTGGCGATCCGTGCCATGGCAGAGCGTCATCGTTATGTGCCGGCTTATATTCTGGACAGGGCAGTTAAAAAGGGCCGGCGGGTTAAATTAACCCCGGCGGTCTGCGGAGGAGATTTATTAACCTGTTTGCTAAAAATAAGAAAATACAGTCATAACGGGCAGTATCAGGATATAACGCTGAGTGTTATTGTTGATGGCGACAGGAAAATAATAAAAGAATTTAACTATTAATTTTAGCGTAAGTTATCTGCGGTGATGCAAATAAAGCATCACCCTTATTTTTTCAGATTATTTAATATAGGAATCCAGCACCTTCAGGACAATATCCAGATCACCCTGACGTTTTTCCTCATCTTCCTCATGAACCACATGTTCAATCAGATGGCCTTTAATCACTTCCCGCATCAGTCCGTTAACCGCACCCCGGATAGCGGCAATTTGTTGCAGCACGGCTGAACACTCATGCGGTTCATCAAGCATTTTTTTCAGTGAGTTGACCTGCCCCTGAATTTTACTGGCGCGGTTCTGAAGTTTCTGTCTGTCCCTGATGGTATGTGACATGGCAACCCCGTGAAATAAGGTGAAAAGAAAGTGACGGCAAAATAGTAGCATCTTCGTGATACAAAGAGGTAGTGTAATTATACTGGGGGGGAGTATACTGAGGTCATGCTTTCTTCATTCTGAAAACAGGAACCACACACCATGACTGATTTTGCCTCGTTATTGCAGCAGGGAAACGCCTGGCTCTTTATCCCGGGGGCGATAGCACTGGGGGCACTGCACGGTCTGGAGCCGGGCCACTCAAAAACCATGATGGCAGCCTTTATTATTGCAGTGAAAGGGACGGTCAGACAGGCGGTGATGCTGGGACTGGCAGCAACGTTATCGCATACCCTGATTGTCTGGCTGATTGCCCTCGGCGGGATGTACATCAGTGCCCGGTTTACGCCGGAGGCTGTGGAGCCATGGTTACAGATGGTGTCGGCGGTGATTATTCTGACAACCGCATTCTGGATGTTTATGCGGACATATCGCGGCGAAAAAAACTGGCTGACAGAAATGCAGCAGGAAAGCCATACACACGGTGATCATCATCATGAGCATGATCATCATCACAGCCATGATCATGACCAGGACCCTCATCACCATCATGCAGAGCATCACCATGACCACCATGATGACGAATATCAGGATGCACATGCCAGAGCGCATGCCCATGAAATCAAAACCCGGTTTACCGGCGGTAAAGCCACCAACAGCCAGGTTTTGCTGTTTGGCCTGACCGGCGGATTAATTCCGTGTCCGGCGGCGATTACCGTTCTGCTGATTTGTCTGCAACTGAAAGCTTTTACCCTCGGGGCAACCATGGTGCTCAGTTTTAGTATCGGACTGGCACTGACACTGGTTACTGTTGGTGTGGTGACGGCAGTGGGGCTGCGTCAGGTCAGCCGCCGCTGGCAGGGTCTCGGCGATATCGCCAAAAAAGCACCGTATTTTTCGGCGGCACTGATAGGGCTGGTCGGGCTTTATATGGGGATCCACGGCTATATGGGGCTGGCAGACTGATGCCTTTGGCGGGTGTGGTATTTTAAGGTAAATCAAAAAGAGCTTGCCGGATAACAAAATATATGGCTTAATAGCGGCATTGGTTTGGAAGTACAGACCTATTTATGTCAGTCCGATTTTAAGTTGTTCTCCGTCAAGCGTTATCCAAGATACCACTTCATAGTGAATTCCTTCTGATAGTTCCCATAAGTAAAAACGTAATCAAACCGCCTATATGCCTTATGGCAACAAAATCAATTTAAAGGAAATTCATATGTCCGCGACAATTACCGGTACTGTAAAATGGTTTAACGATGATAAAGGTTTTGGCTTTATCACGCCTGCTGACGGCAGCAAAGACGTGTTCGTTCACTTCTCTGCAATCCAGAGCGACAGCTTCAAATCTCTGGCAGAAGGCCAGCAGGTTTCTTTCACCATCGAAAATGGTATGAAAGGCCCGGCTGCAGCTAACGTGGTTGCTCTGTAATCACCGCTGTCAGTAACAGATTTTGAAAACCTCACTCCG
>NZ_JAODZS010000043.1:0-31354 GCF_029835375.1 Morganella sp. GD04133
GGCTGTATTTTGACACAAAAAACCCCCGATAATCGGTTGTCCAACTATCGGGGGTCACTTCATCAGCAGGGTTTTTTTATGTCACTGATAACGCGTTTACGGCCTACTCTGCCGCAACTTTCACCGCAAAGTGATCAAACCCGCTCAGCGCCGGTTGTACTTCCTCACCTTTGCTGAAATAGCGGATGCCGTCACTCTCCGGTTTCATCTGTCCGATACAGCAGAAAGGTGCGCCGGTGTGTGCCAGTGCCATTTCCAGCGCGCCACGGTTAATTTCCGGAACGGTAAAGCACAGCTCATAATCCTCACCACCCGCCAGCGCACGGGCAAGCGCCTGCTCCGGTGATGAACAGGCTTTCAGTGCCTCAGACATCGGTAAGTTATCAAGCTCAATCCTGGCACCGCAACGACTGGCTTTCAGGATATGGCCGAGATCGGAAATCAGACCGTCAGAGATATCTATCGCTGAGGATGCGAGGTCGCGCAGCGCCTGCCCCTGTAAAATGCGCGGTTGCGGGCGCAGATGACGTTTCAGCAGATACTCTTTGTGTGCCGGGTCTTCAGGCCGGAGTTCACCCAGCAAAATTGCCAGTCCGGCGGCGCTGTCACCCAGTGTACCGGTGACATAGATCCAGTCACCGTTACGGGCGCCGGCGCGTTTCATTGCCCGCCCTGCCGGGACCAGACCATGAACCGTCAATGTCAGACTCATCGGACCGCGGGTGGTATCGCCGCCGATTAACTGCATGCCATAATAATTCAGTTGCTCAAAGAAGCTGTCACTGAATTCCCCCAGCCACGCTTCATCAATGGACGGCAGCGTCAGCGCCAGGGAAACCCAGGCCGGATCGGCACCGATGGCGGCCAGGTCACTTAAATTCACCGCAAGGGATTTCCACGCCAGATCACGGGCAGAAACGGAAGGCAGAAAATGAATACCGGACACCAGGGTATCCGTGCTGACAGCAACCTGCTGTTTTTCCGCTACGGTCATCAGAGCACAATCATCCCCGATACCCAGTTCAACGTCCCGGCGGTAATAGTGCTGCCGGTCAAAAAAACGCCGGATGAGATCAAATTCACCACAAGCCATAATCAGAAATTCCGCAATCAGATAAAGACAAAAGGCCGGTTAAACCGGCCTCTTTTATATCATGTCATTTATGTCCGTGCATAAAAGTATCAGATGATTACTTTCTGCGGGCATTCGGCGCGGCTTTATCGAGCACGCCATTGACAAATTTGTGGCTCTCTTCCGCGCCGAACACTTTCGCCAGTTCAATCGCTTCGTTGATAACCACTTTGTAAGGGACATCTTCACGGTAGCTTAATTCATACATCGCCAGACGCAGAACCGCTTTTTCCACCTGACCTAACTCCTCCAGCTGGCGGGAGAGGTACGGTGCCATCAGTGCATCAAGACGCACTGCATTCGTTGCCGCACCAAAGAACAGCTCACGAAAATAGGCGACATCAACGTCTTTGACATCCTGCTCTGACAGAAATTCTGATTCAACATCCGCAATGTTATTGCCGGATAACTGCCACGAATAAAGCGCCTGAACGGCACATTCACGAGCACGACGACGAGCTGCAGGTTTCACACATATCCCCTTACTAAAATCTGAATTCAGCCTTTGATGGCCTTAATTACGTTGATCATTTCCAGCGCGGTCATTGCGGCTTCCGCCCCTTTGTTACCGGCTTTGGTTCCCGCACGTTCAATGGCCTGTTCAATATTCTCGGTGGTCAGCACCCCGAAAGTCACCGGAATCGCGCTGTTCATTGCAACGGCGGATAACCCGGAGCTGCATTCACCGGACACATATTCAAAATGTGCGGTGCCGCCGCGGATAACAGTACCCAGCGCAATAATCGCGTCATATTTTCCGGTATCAGCCAGTGTTTTCACTGCCAGCGGCAGTTCATACGCACCCGGCACCCAGACCGTTGTAATGTTCTCAGAGGAAACCTGACCGATACGCTCAAGCGCATCAACCGCACCGTCTAACAGGCTGTCGTTGATGAAGTTGTTAAAGCGGGCAATTGCGATGGCGATACGCGCACCCGGCGCACTGACAACACCTTTAATGACGTTCATAGCCTTTCCTTCTTACGAGTTTCATACTGCGGGGCGCGGATTTTATCACATTCTTTCCGTCACCGCGCCTGTGTTTTTCAAACTCCGGAATAAAAATTAAATTCCGGCGTAAATTCAGCGGTTAATACACCGGGATCAACCGCAGACGAAGATCCGGTCCGACCATCGTACAGTCGTCGATCCGCAACTGCGGCGCATCACGCAGATGGGCAAGCGGCGGCAATGTGAAGAGATCCTGTGCATCACTGCCCAGAATCTTCGGTGCCAGATAAAGCACGATTTCATCCGCCAGCCCGGCCTTCAGCAATGCGCCCGCCATATGGGAGCCGCACTCTGTCCAGATATGGTTAATATTGCGTTTGCCGAGCTGCATCATCAGCAGAACCAGATCCACACCACTGCCGTTCTCCGGCAGGATCATTTCCTCAACATCCCCCTGCCAGTTATCCGGCTGAGAAGCAGTCCGTGCCAGCCAGCAACTGCCCGGCAATTGTGTGACGCGGTGCTGAGCGGTCACCCGCTGATGGCTGTCGGTGATAATCCGCACCGGCTGACGGATATCTGCCTCCGGGTAGCTCTGCTGCAGCGATACCGGGAAATCCGCATGACGGACAATCAGACCGGGATCATCTGCCAGAACCGTGGCACTGGTGGATAAAATCGCCCCGGCCTGTGCGCGGAACTGCTGCACATCCTGCCGGGCGGCTTTTGAGGTGATCCACTGGCTTTCGCCGTTGGCTAATGCGGTTTTGCCGTCGATCGAGGCCGCCATTTTCAGCTGAATATACGGGAAACCGGTACGCATCCGCTTAAAGAAGCCTTTATTCAGTGCTTCCGCTTCCTGCATCAGTACGCCGTGACTGACTTCAATACCGGCTTCACGCAGTTTAAACAGCCCGCGTCCGGCCACCTGCGGATTCGGATCCTGCATGGCAGCCACCACCCGGCTGACCCCGGCATTGATCAGCGCTTCAGCACACGGCGGTGTGCGGCCGTGATGACTGCACGGCTCCAGCGTGACATAGGCGGTGGCGCCACGGGCTTTATCACCGGCCATGCGCAGCGCATGTACTTCCGCATGCGGTTCACCGGCACGCTGATGGTAACCTTCGCCGACGATTTCGCCGTCACGGACAATCACACAGCCGACATTCGGGTTCGGTGCGGTGGTAAAACGCCCCAGCGCCGCCAGTTCAAGGGCGCGGGCCATATAAAATTCATCAGAATGCATCATGTTCAGTCCTGCAGGCGGGCAATTTCCTCGCCGAATTCACGGATATCCTCAAAACTGCGGTAAACCGACGCAAAGCGGATATACGCGACTTTATCCAGCTTTTTCAGCTCGCTCATCACCAGTTCACCGACAAACTTAGCAGAGACTTCCCGCTCACCGGTAGCCCGTAACTGCGATTTGATGTGACTGAGGGAGGTTTCGATATTGTCAGAACTGACCGGACGTTTTTCCAGTGCCTTCTGCATACCACGGCGCAGCTTTTCTTCGTCAAACGGCTCGCGGCTGTCATCACTTTTGACCACACGCGGCATCACCAGCTCGGCGACCTCAAATGTGGTAAAGCGTTCGTGGCATTCCAGACACTGGCGGCGACGGCGGACCTGAGAACCATCACCCACCAGGCGTGAGTCGATGACTTTGGTATCAACGGCAGAGCAAAACGGGCAATGCATAAATTATCCTGCGGGTCAATGAACTGTTGCGGTAGTTTACCCTGTTTACACATAAAAAACACCCTGCATGCTTGCACATACAGGGTGTTTTCTGTTTTTTCACGGCAGAAATTACGGCAGGATAGATTCCTGATCCGCACCTTCTTTTTCCACTTTCTGCACAATCAGGTGCTCACGCTTCATACCCAGTTTCAGGGCCAGCGCGGACGCCACGTAGATTGAGGAAATCGTACCGATAGACACACCAATCAGCATGACCAGCGAGAAGCCTTTCAGCATTGCACCACCGAAGATATAGAGCATCAGAACCACTAACAGGGTGGTTGCCGATGTCATAATGGTACGGCTTAACGTCTGAGTCAGGGAAACGTTCATGATCTCATACGAGGTACCACGGCGGATTTTGCGGAAGTTCTCACGGATACGGTCAGATACCACGATACTGTCGTTCAGTGAGTAACCGATAACCGACATCAGGGATGCCACAATGGTCAGGTCAATCTCAATATGGAATAACGACAGTACACCGAGGGTGATAATAACGTCATGCGCCAGCGCGATAACCGCACCTAACGCCAGGCGCCATTCAAACCGCATCGCCACATAAATCAGGATACAGATTAATGCGGCGATCAGTGCCATCGCCCCGGTCTGAGCCAGCTCCGCACCCACACTCGGTCCGACGAATTCAATACGCTTGACCACTGCATTTTCATCAATATCTTTGTTAATAACATTGATGACAGTTTTACCCAGTTCCTGACCAGCCACGCCTTCTGCCGGCGGCAGACGTACCATGATGTCACGGCTGCTGCCGAAATTCTGGATCAGCGGGTCTTTAAACCCGGCCAGCGAAACGGTATCACGGATTTTATCCAGGTCAGCCGGCTGGCTGAAGTTAACTTCAATGACGGTACCGCCGGTGAAGTCCAGACCCCAGTTAAACCCTTTCACGCCGATGATTGCCACAGAGGCAATCAGCAGCAGTGCCGAGATGGTAAATGCCACGTTGTCCCAGCGCATAAAGTCATAGACTCTGCGGCCGTGGTTTAATTGTTCAACAGTATAATCCTGTGCCACAACGTGCTCCTTAAATAGACAGCTTATTAATACGTTTACCGCCGTACAGCAGGTTCACGATGGCACGTGTACCGATAATCGCTGTAAACATGGAGGTTGCCACACCAATGGCTGTCGTAATCGCAAACCCTTTAATTGAACCGGTACCGACCGCGTACAGAATGACAGCGGTAATCAGTGTGGTTAAGTTTGCGTCGATAATACTTGAGAAGGCGCCTTTGTAGCCCTCATGGATTGCCTGCTGGACAGAACGTCCGTTGCGCAGTTCTTCTTTGATACGTTCGTTGATCAGAACGTTCGCATCAACCGCAACCGCAAGGGTCAGCACGATCCCCGCAATCCCCGGCATGGTCAGCGTAGCCCCCGGTAACAGCGACATCACCCCGACAATCAGGATAAGGTTCGCCAGTAACGCGCTGCTCGCGATCAGACCGAATTTACGGTAGTAGATCACCATGAACAGAATTGAGGCCATCAGCCCCCACAGACACGCTTCCAGGCCCTGCTCGATATTCTGCAGACCCAGAGTCGGCCCGATGGTCCGCTCTTCCACAATCTGGATTGGTGCAATCAGGGCACCGGCACGCAGCAGCAGTGATAACTGACGTGCTTCATTGGCATTATCAATCCCGGTGATACGGAAGTTTGATCCTAAACGGGACTGGATATTGGCAATGTTGATAACTTCTTCGTTTTTCTCAAGGATTGAACGGCCTGCGGCATCTTTACGCCCGCTGTCTTTATATTCGACAAACAGGGTCGCCATCGGCTTATACAGATTATCCTTGGTGAAATCGGACATGGTGTTACCACCGGCGCTGTCCAGCGAGATGCTGACCTGCGGCTGACCGTACTCATCACTCTGTGATGTGGAGTCAGTAATGTGGTCACCGGTCAGAATTACACGCTTGTACAGGGCGACTTTGCGTCCGTCACGGGTGTATTTCACTTCGGTATCGCCCGGAATACGGCCTGCTTCGATAGCGGCAGGGTCAACCGTGCTGTTGACCAGACGGAATTCCAGCGTTGCAGTTGCACCGAGGATCTCTTTCGCCCGTGCGGTGTCCTGAATACCCGGTAATTCCACCACGATGCGATCCGCACCCTGACGCTGTACCAGCGGCTCGGCAACACCGAGCTGGTTAACACGGTTACGCAGGATAGTGATGTTCTGCATGACAGCATAGCTGCGCGCTTCACTTAAGCGCTGATCGCTCATCACTGCGGTCAGGGTGTTATCCGAACCGTCTTTGAACACTAAATCACGCAGGCGTTTTGTTAACAGCGAGCTGGCTTCAGAACGTGATGCATCATCACGGAAGCGGACTTCCACGCCGTAATCCGCTGATTTGCGGACAGACGCAAACGGAATGCTGTTCTCACGCAGCAGTGAGCGGATACCGTCGAGGTTCTGCTCCTGCAGTTTACCCAGCGCGGTTTCCATATCCACTTCCATCAGGAAGTGCACACCACCACGCAGGTCGAGACCCAGTTTCATCGGCTCGCCACCGACGGCGGTCAGCCATTTCGGTGTCGCCGGTGCAAGGTTCAGGGCAACAACATATTGCTCACCCAGGCCTTTCATCAGCTCTTCACGGGCACGTAACTGGATATCAGGATTTGAGAAACGGGCAAGTATCACACCGTTTTCCAGTGCGATCGACTTACTCGCGATCTGATCTTTTTCTAAAATGGTCCGGACCTGATCCAGGGTCTGTTCATTGGCGGCGGTTCCCCGCGCGCCAGTGATTTGAACAGCCGGATCCTCTCCATACAGGTTTGGAAGCGCATAAAGCAAACCGATGAGGATCGCAGCGATCAGCATCAGATACTTCCACAAAGGATAACGGTTTAACACGGCAGTCCCTTCGGGAAAATCATACTACAGGAAGATTACAGCGCCTTCAGTGTACCTTTCGGTAAAACTGCTGCGACGAAATCACGTTTGATGGTTACTTCAGTTGTTTCGTTCAGTTCCAGAACGATGTAGCCGGTGTCAGACACTTTAGCCACACGACCGATCAGACCACCGGTAGTTAACACTTCATCACCTTTGGTAATGGAGTCCATTAATTGCTTGTGTGATTTAGCACGTTTCTGTTGCGGGCGCAGGATCATGAAGTAGAAAATCAGCACGAAAACGACCAGCATAACAATCAGAGACATCGGGCTGCCCTGAGAAGCGGCCGCACCGGTTGATGCTACTGCGTCAGAAATGAAAAAACTCATCAAACTATCCTCTTGTTATTCACATAATTATCAGGCAGATAAACCTGCCGGTAGGGTATCGCCTATGTTATACCCACCGGGTGATCCCGTTTCGGGGAAATCACTCACTTAACGGCGGAACCGGTTTCCCGATCCGCTGATAAAATTCAGCGGCAAATGCTTCCAGACGGCCTTCTTCAATGGCCTGCCGGATACCCGCCATCAGACGCTGATAGTAGCGCAGATTATGAATGGTATTTAAGCGCGCGCCAAGGATTTCATTACAGCGATCCAAATGATGCAGATACGCACGCGTATAATGGCGGCAGGTATAGCAGTCACATTCCGCATCCAGCGGCGATGTATCTGATTTATACTTCGCATTACGGATTTTTACCACGCCGTCCGTCACAAACAGGTGACCGTTACGGGCATTACGGGTCGGCATCACGCAGTCGAACATATCAATACCGCGGCGCACACCTTCCACCAGATCTTCCGGTTTACCCACGCCCATTAAATAGCGCGGTTTATCTTCCGGGATCTGCGGACAGACATGCTCCAGAATACGGTGCATATCTTCTTTCGGCTCGCCGACAGCCAGACCGCCCACAGCGTACCCATCAAATCCGATTTCCACCAGCCCTTTCACAGACACATCGCGTAAATCTTCGTAAACACTGCCCTGGATGATACCGAACAGCGCGTTCGGATTACCCAGTTCATCGAAACGATCGCGGCTGCGTTTTGCCCAGCGCAGAGACATTTCCATGGATTTCTTCGCGTAGTCCCAATCCGCCGGATACGGCGTGCACTCGTCAAAAATCATCACGATATCAGACCCGAGATCGTACTGGATTTCCATCGATTTTTCAGGACTTAAGAAGATTTTTTCCCCGTTGATCGGGTTACGGAAATGGACACCCTCTTCTTTGATTTTACGCATTGCGCCCAGGCTGAACACCTGGAAGCCGCCGGAGTCAGTCAGAATCGGGCCTTTCCACTGCATAAAGTCATGCAGATCACCGTGCAGTTTCATAATTTCCTGACCGGGGCGCAGCCACAGATGGAACGTGTTGCCTAATAAGATTTGCGCACCGGTCTCTTTCACTTCTTCCGGTGTCATCCCTTTCACTGTGCCATAAGTCCCCACCGGCATAAATGCAGGGGTTTCAACAACGCCACGATCAAAAATTAAGCGACCACGGCGCGCACGGCCGTCTGTCGTTTGCAGTTCATATTTCACAAAACCTCCGGCATCAGAAAAACAGTCTGATGGTTTATAAAATTTGACGCATTGTAAACGCTTGCAAAGCCGCTGTACACGCCAGCCCGCAAAAACATGCTTTGTATATTTCTGCCGATTTTAATCAATCTCCCTCAATTTTGTGTCACAAATTTGGCACACCCCGTCACAATACCCTTGCTATACTCCCATCATCACCCACCACTCAGAAACCAACATGCACAATATCGCCAACCTGCCCCAAGACGAAAAAGACAAAATTAATGCCGATTTAGCCGCATCCGGTATCGCGTATAAAGAAAGACTCGGACTGCCGTATGATCTGTACGAAACAGAAAATCAGCAGCCCGAGCATTTACGCCCGTACTTCAGAGAGAGACTTGAGCACTACAGGGAGGTCGGGAAAAGGTTTCCGCGCGGGTTCGAGTATGAGAAGGAGTGATTATGTCACGTTCATGCTGACCCATGCTTGCCCGACCATAGTGAGGAATGATTTTAACCAAGATGGTCTATATTTCCCTCTGCATGCTAAAAGGTTAGTGGATAGGTACAAGCATTTAAACTTTATTGCTTTTTATTGACTTCATATTCTGCACCACATTCAGATATCACCTCATTCTTAATATTCTTCTTTTTCTTAAACCATTCACCAAGTGGTCTCTCTATTTTTGAATAAAAAAACAGACCAAATAATAATGATAAAAATAAACCAGCAAACAATATAGGATAAAAATATCCAGCCCCGACATTGTAATTTATTGCTATATCTTTGGAGTATTTTGCAAAATATATATGGGAAAGATATATACTGTATGATGCGCCACCAATGGTGTACAGAAAGTTGTACATCCTGCTATTTGCAGGTTTTGAAAAAACCGCAATTATTATAATTACAAATGATGGAATGCCAAGTTTAATTATTCTGATGTCATTTATTACGCACAACCCCAAGTATAGCATGACAGCAAAAAGCATAATGAATACGTAGAAATTTATCACTTTACGAATTTTAAGCTCACTATACATCAGCCCAATCATACACCCGGCCGCGAAGTTAAGCATGAGTTGGTCACCTAGGATATATCCAAGATTAACCCATCCCTGCTTTTCATAAGCGCCACTAAAAATATTTACTGAACAAATAATTGCAATGACAGTTATAATACAAGATGTAGTTCTTTTTTTGCTTATCAACAAAGCCGCTGCAAACAATACATAGAATATCATCTCATATACTAGTGTCCATGCTGGATAGTTTATAATAGTGTATTGCGGGTCATTGAAACCTGGAAGAAGGAATAAATTTGCTACCAATGCATATGGTTTTGCAGTTCCGATAGCCAAAATTATTAGCGGGATAGAAAGGATAAGGTATGCAGGGTAAATTCTTTTCACTCTGCCAGTAAAGAATTTTATAGCTCCCTTTGACTCATTCTGACTGTAAACCATCAGGAAACCACTTAAGGTGAAGAATATGTCTACCCCCATATGCCCAAAGTATGGTGAGATGCGGCTAAGGTCAGCGCCAAAAAAATGAGTGACCACGACCAAAATCGCCGCCACGCCTCTTACCACTTGTAGGTTCTTGATTTCCATAATGTATTTTCTGCTCTTCAGGAAAAAATAATTTATCATTCGATCATTAGTTGCCATCCTATAACATACTACCATGTGTAGCTATCATCATGAAGTACATGTACTATTAAAATAGCGTTACATTAAAGTTAATAAAACTATTTGCTAATGTCTTTCCCTGTGCTAAATTTGCTTCATAACTATATACATTGATTGATTTTACTCACCTATCCAAAAGTTGTCGCTATCTCATAAACTAGTCAGAGAAAAAAGATAAAATCAATGCTTATTTGCCATCGTCCGGTATCGTGTACAATAAAAAGCTCTGGCCGACGCATGATTTGAACGGAACATAGAATCAACAGCCAGAGCATTCATTTAATAAAACAATATTGAACTATATTCGCATTTGTTTAATTAATGATAGGATTAAGTATAATATAGTTATGAAATCAGGGTTACATGCATAATTATGTTAGATGCCGCAGGGCTTATTGGATCCCCTTTCAGGTTATATGTACTAATTCTTACAGCCTTACCAGTAATATACTCGGCAATTATAGAATGCGTAGGCCCCTGATCTCTTATTAACACAGAGTCTATAGACTTTTGCGTCACATGGTTGTTAAACTTAATTATGACGCCATTATCAATAATATCTGTTGATTTGATAATCTCATAATCATCTGATTTCGTAACAGAACCAGATGATATTACTATTCTTGCGTTTCTTGGGAAATCTACTGTGAGATCTATTACAGCATGCAGCCTGGCAAACATCGGACGGTGTGTTTTAATTCCCCTAACAGTGATGTCAGAGCAAGACCCTTCATCACCTGAGAATGCAATAAATGGAGCAAGTGACGTGGTGCCGCCTTCACTGTAATCAAGTATACCATCAATTAGGATATGTGATGCACCTGGGTTGATTATAATAGGAGAGCTCACCCTCGGTACTTTTACAATGCTATTACTGAACATACAGTTTATGCCTGATATTGAGTGAGCCACACAGTCCTTCCCGGTAAGGCTCCTGTTTTTCAAATCAACATTTATATTTAGCGTTGTATCTAGTGTACCAATTATTTTATTTGTACCATGATATAAATGACCTATACCATAAACACCAACATCATCCTTATACTTTAAAACATTTATCACTCCGTTAGATGTTATATGCTGTGAAATATCACCTTGTTCAGGGTTATAAGCCAACCCACCATTAGCACCATCAATGATAAAGTTATTTACTACCGCTCGGTTACTTCTTCTTACATTAATACCCCAAAAGTTCCTGTCATCCTTATCTTTATATTTTGCAATCATATTTGTTGCAATTGTATTCGTATTTCCGTTTGTTGCACCACTCCCGTCAGATGTTGATAAGTAGAGCAAGTGCCTTCCGTCATCCCCTTCATTTGCATCGAAAAATACACCGTCTATTATTGTTTGGTCTGACTCTGCAACAAGAACACCATAGCCTCCGGCTACAAGAGATGGATGGTAAACTGTTTTTGTTGCCCTGATATTATGTATGTAACTATTGGTACAGTGTAAGTTTATTAACGCACCAGTAAAGTTACTGGCATATAGACCACTAACAACGGGATAGTCTATATCTCTATAAAATACACCATAGGCTGCTTCTCCATCCGGAACAACAACACCATTTATTGACAATCCAATTATTTTTGTTTTATCAAGATTTTTCCCTTCCTTTCTGGCATCTGTATAGACAGCAGCAAATGCGGTTGAAATTGATATTTCGCCGCCTGCGCCAGAAATCACCTGATTTTTATCAGGAGTAATACTTTTGCTTATAGTGAAATTTTTATTTATTTCAACATCATTTCCGTTGCTAAGAACGTCTTGTATGTTATTTTTGTACCCGTCTGGTCGGCGATCTATAGCATCAAGGTCTATGGCTAAATCACCACGGTGGTTTGTTCCAACCAAAATACCATCTCCGCGATTGAGCTCACCGCGCAATGACGCATCACCTACACTAACCCATGCCCCCATGCCAACACCGCCAGCAGACTCAGGCGTTGACCCGGCAGGAACAGTCTTCGGCAAATCACCATCCCAGCGGTAATATTCACCGGTGGTTTCGTCACGAAGAATTTCATTGCGTTTTGTTATCTCTGCGCCCTGCTGGAAGCTGTCCATCGGGATGTAACCGGCGGCAATGATGGCATGGTTAATATCGACTTTAAATCGCTCCATGAGCTGATCGAATATCCAGCGCATGCCTTCGATAGTCATATGACAGCGACCAAACCGGTCTTTGTATTCGTGTTCCAGAGATGTTACGAACTCGTCAATTTTTCCTGAGTTAAATTTCAGGTCGCGTGGTGCTTCACTCGGTACTGCATTTTGAGTAGGGATAGTAGCCATGTGCCTTTTCTTCCAATAAAAAAGCCAGCTCTGAGGCTGGCTTGTTGGTTTGAGTGTTATGTCAGACGTTATAGTCTGCTTTCGGTGCGAAATACTCGCTTGCGGTGATGGAGAACGTGCCATCTGCGTCTGGCTTCTTGTCAGAGACTACCCAGCGCATAGCGTCCATCTCAGTGACGGTTGATATGATGTAACGTGACGGTGACTGAACATTGTGGCCGTCATAGATATTGAGCTGAATATCAGGAATATCGGCAATAAAGCCTTTATCCGTATCAGTCAGCGCCTGTGCCGGATATTCTCCTGATGAATTTCCGAGGTGATCAGTGATGTTCACCACCATGTCACCGAAAAACTCAATACGCTCACTGGTGCTGAACACATTGCCGGTTCTGCCGGTGATATGTCCGCCCTGCTGATTACTGTCGTAGCTGTCAGCCACCAGAACCATATCGCCGGGATAAACATAATCACCGTCTGCCAGTGTTTGCAGGCTTATGCTTGTCCGCTGGCTGACCAGGCGATCCATTTCCAGCAGTGCACGGTCAATGGCCTGATACTCATTCCGGCATCCGTGCAGGGTGATTTTGTTCGGGCTCTTCGCTGCCCCCTTCACCACCGCACCGTTTTCGATACGGTACTTCAGATAGGTTTTTTTGTTGGTTCGCGGGTTAACATACTCAACCTCAACGCCATCATTCCCGCCCGGCAGCGACATGTCGTATGAGATGCGGAAGTTATTACCGGTGATGTTTGACCGGTTAAACACCGCCGCCGGATACCTCCGCTCTTCCTCACGGGAAAATGTCAGCACACCGTTATCAAAGAATGCCGTCACCCGTGCCACGTTGCAGATTGTCTCGACGCGCTGGCCTAACGATACATCCTCATCATCAAACGTGTAATCAAAGTACCCGAGGCGTTCATCAGGCAGTCCGGCGTAAATCTCATACAACCCGTGCAGGTCGATAGTGTTCTCCGGTTGCTTGCCGGTAACCAGCCACGTATGCGCCACTGCATCCGCAAATGAGCGTGAAGGCCGTTCTGTGTAATCCACTTTGCGGTTGACTATGTCATAACTGATCACATGCCGCGTCACCAGCGCGTTATATTTGCGCTCACGTGAGCTTGTCGGGTTCTCTGTTGCCCTTACGGTCACACGGACAATGGTGTCGTCATTATGCTTCTCATTGAGCCTGCGGCGAATAATATGCGCCTTCTCCAGCTTCAGTATGCTGTGGTCATTACTGTTTTCCAGTCGGGTTAACTGGAATGCATAACGTCCGTAGCCTCCACGTGGAATAAATTTTTCCGTTTTATAATAGTTTTTTGTCTTTGGTGCTGCGGGGAACCCACGGTTATATGATTCCCTGGTACCGGAAATTTCCTCATTGTCATCATCCACCTTCCAGAATTCCATTCTGGCATTGGCATAATCATTTTCGCCAAGTGAAGCATTGATGTGGATCCACAGCTCACCGCCCTCCATTGGTGAAAAGAACGGTCCCACCGTCAGAAACTGGTTGTCATAGAGAATGAATTTCGAGGTGTTAATCACAGCATCCGGAGGCAGCGCTGCTAATTCATTGCCTGCAAGATCGGTGAAGAAAAATTCATAATACTTTTTCGGAAGTATGAGCGACCCGTCATCACTTTTTTTCACTTCAGACAAATAGGCATAAACTTTGATATCTTTTGTGATCGGCGTTGTTGGCGTGTTATACGACACACTGACAATAATCGACACTGATCGCGGCTTTATGATGTCATAGAAATAGTCGAACTCATCCTGTCTGGCGATTTTAATCATTGCCTCTCCGCCCTTTATCTCGCCTGATATGACCTCATTCGCCGTTGCCTGATACTGCGGAATCTCGTCACTTTCATTCGGGCCCGGCACTTCCTGACCGTCAACATCATGAAACTCGAATCCTTCAAATATCTCAGGGATATTCTCACCCGGCTGAAATATCTGATAACTCGCACCGTCCAGCGCGGTTAATTCTGATTCCGAGTATTTTACGTTTTCGATATCAAACTTACCGATACCGAAGTTCATCCACTCCGTGACTTTTTTCTTGTTATCGATGTACTCAAACAGCGATTGCTGAATCAGATCCGGATATGCTCTCACCTGACCGTGAATTTCCGGGCGGGCCTGATAGGTTCGCGCAACGTTTGTTTGTCCTGTGAGCCGGTTATTCGGGCTGTCTTTTACGTTTGCATCTGCAGATGTGAATGACGGCGTTTTCGGGGCCAGAAAGGAGAATACCTTCGTCACCAGTTTAAATACCGGGCTCAGCAAATCTCCGATGGCACCGCCTTTCGGCTGGTCAAATACCTGAATGTGGTGCAATTCAGAGACAACAAAATCAAGGCTGTCGCTATCAGTCAGCTGCACACCATTGACCATGATCACAACGTCACTGCTGATATTCTGCTCTTTCAGCCAGTCAAAAAAAAGAGAGCCGGATTTTACTTTGACTCTCTCTTTCGGTGTTCCCGGCAGGCGCTGAATTTCAATTACCGGCATAAGTCATAAACTCCACTTTGCTGTAAATACGCTGAATGGTCAGCAATCTGTCAAGACGGACATGTCCGTTATCACCCCGGCTGTGCAAAACCATTCCGCCAAGCACAATGCCAACGTGTGCCGGTACTGAGCCGTTATAAGCAACAAATATCCCGCCGCTTACCGGATGGTCTTCCGTCTTCCAGAAATCCACCTCATTTTGATAACAGGTCATAAAATCACTGTCTGATTCATAACCGCTGTCGTGATGAATTTCAGCGCCGACAACGTACCGGTAATAGAGCGCCACAAGGCCCCAGCAGTCACACGCTGTAAATGAACACGCCCGGTTAACCCACGGAACCCCGATCATTCTGTCTGTAAATTCGTCTGTCGTCATACGGCCTCCAACCCAGGCCACTCCTGCGGCTCATAAATGCGTCCGACATTTTTATTCAGCGGATTTGTCATCGACAGTGTCATTGATACCGCTTCCGCATCCAGTGAGATATCTTTCGCAAACAGTTTCCAGCGCACGATTGCCGTGCCTTTGTCAGCCTCATCAAACAGCCGGTATGTCACCTCGACCGGGACCATCCGTGAATATGACCGCCACGCTTTTAGCTTCTGCTTAAACTCATAAGCCACGCGGCTGAATTTTACACTCGCGTCAATGATCGGCGTTTTACTCTGCTGACTCTCAGACATCTCAAAGTTGCACGGAAAATATTCAATGCCGCCGAGTGTCTTCGGAAAAATCTGGTGAGTGATCAGGTAAATATCGCCGAATGACGGGTGTGATAGCTGAAGTGTTTCGTACAGGATGCGGTTTGGTCGTTGTGCGCGGAACTCACGCAATGTCGGCATTATCCCTCCTTACACCGCGGCAGTGTCTCAGTGACAATAACATCCAGCCAGCTGCCGAACGGCGGCTGGAACTCGATAATCACATCACCGAATTCATCATCATCGTTATGCAGGTTTTTACAGATAACCTGACCGGCCCATGTGACTGACGCGCCGTTAACACTGGTTTGCACCGGATAGGACACAAAATGCAATTCCTGCTCCTGCAATCCGCTGCCGCCGATGTCGATTTTCATCCGGAACCACCGGTTACAGTTATCCAGATAATCAGGATGACGCAGCCACTGAGCAAACGCCCGCTCCTGTACCAGTGTGAATATCCATGTGACATTCCAGACCGTTTTCAGGTCATCTGTCAGTTTCTGGAATATCGGCGCGCCGACCTGTGGCTGATCTGTCATGTAACCGGTGTCGATGGTCATGTTTTTATCTGACTTCTGCGCCAGAGGAAGCCAGTCAGGATAGTCTATAATCATCTCACCCTCGCAGATGCTGTTGTGTTTCGTGTAATGGCGCTGTGCATCGGCCCTTTGTTTTCCATGTCCGCGATAAACACATCTATGGTCATGCCGTTGCTGTCCTGTCTGGCCTGAGCATCAATCCTGTTACCTCCGGATGAGTAGTCGTTGATATTCACCGTCACCGGCACCTGCCCACCGCCGATATCACGGTTACTGATGACCTTGCCGTTATCGCCCGGAATCATGTACTGATTACCGTTTGACGCTTTGAATATCTCAGGCTTGCCGCCCTCTCCAACCCGGTACATTTCACCGGCAGATACAGGACCACCATCTTTACGCGCCCCGGCAATCGTCAGTGCTTTCATTCCGATACTGGTTGCCGCGCCAGTCGCCTGAGCAGCAGTATATGCACCGAGACCACTGGCAGATGCCGCCCCCATCGTTGCGATAGATGCCGCGATAGCCGCCGGAGTCCACGCAGCCAAAGCCGCAGCACCACCGGCAACAGCTGCTGATGCGTTTGCTGCCTGAGTGGCAACGCCCAATGTCTGGCCGAGGATGAAGTTTTTAGCCATCTCCACGCCTACCTGAACGATAGAGTTGACCACACTGTTAAGCATGGTGTTACCCAGCGACCGCGCAGCGTCACTCCAGCTCATGGTTTGTGTGATAAGGCCGGTGATAGCGTTGGACGCATTCCCTGAGAAAGAATCAACCGCTGATGTGAGCATGTCATAGCCGAGGCTTTGCTGACTCAGTAACTGCCACTGTGCCGCTGTGCGCTGCTCGTCATACTCTTTGTTGGCCGCATTCATCAGCGCCAGCCCCTGCTGCTCTGTGATGACGCGCTGATTCATGTAATCTTTAATCAGTGCCAGTTTCTGAGCGTGCTCATTTGCCAGCGCCTGAACCGGATCAACCTGTGCCGCCATTTCCTGAACAGGAGAGACAACTGATTTCGCGTTTTCCTCTGCTGCCTTTTTTGCGTACTCTGCGTTAATTTCAGCACGGCGCTTCTTCGACTGCTCAAACGTCACATCACCGGCTTTTAATTGCCGCTCAAGTTGCGCCAAATCATCGTCACGCGTCTGCTTTGCTTTGGCTAACACGTTGGCATCAAGTGCTGCTTTCTGGTCTGCTGAACGCTGCTCAATAGCGAATTTCTCTGCTGCCAGTTTTTCAGCCTGGGAGATTTGTACCGGTGTGGCATCATCACCCAGCGTTTTGGCTGCATCGTATTTTGCCAGCTCAACAGAGCCTTCTTTGTAGCCCTGATTTAACCGGTCTACTGCGGCCTGTTGGTTTTTCAGTGCATCGGCGACTGAGTTAGTTGATTTGAGAGCATCGGACGCGGATTTCTTACCAGTGCTATCCCTTTTTTTCTCCGCCTCTGCAAGATCATAATTGGCACCAATCAGATCTAAAGCTTCCTTCATTTGGTCAGAATCATCCAGCGTCCCGGCCTTTAACTGTCGCTGTCTCTCTGCTGCTAAGGCTCTTTCTCTTTTGTCAGTGATAGATAGCAACTCATTCTGTTCTTTGATTTGCTGAATATACTTATCACCTTCTTCTGACCTGAACTTCTGATTATTTAATTTTGAGTTGAGATTGTCCTGCTCATCAGCGGCACTACGCATCTGACCAGCAAGCCATTGAACCATGTTGGCAAGCTTGCCAGCGCCGTCAGTTGCACCGCCAAATATTTTCTCTGAATCTCCGACCCTTGCATTCACCTCGGCCGTAGCCTGAGAAAGAAAGTTTTGCATGTCATTCAGCTTATTCGTGGCGACTTCAAGCTCAGCTGTTTTAATTTTTATTTTGTTGAGGATTTTTTCCCGATCTTTCTCCGCCCCTGCAAGGCTGTAGTTCCTTTCTCCGGCTTTATCGTACTGAGAATTAAGGTCTGCAATCTCACCTTTCAGGTCTTTTACTGCGCCTTCCTGAACCTCAATATTTTCCGTTGTTTTACCGATCGCGCCGTTCAGAGCATCAAACGTAAGCTCTTTCAGCTTTCCGCTTAATTCACCCAGCGAATCGGCAAAATCAGATGCATCCTGCTTCGCCTGCTTTGAGCTTTCACTGAAATACATGATCGCGGCACCGGCCAGCATAGCAGCGCCCATCGGACCACCGATTAATGCCAGCCCACCACGCAGCACTCCCATAACTGCAGAAGCATTGCGTGCAGCCACAGTAGCAGCCTGTGATGCAGCGGCTTCTGCCGTCAATGATTGCGCATACGCAATTGACGCATTGCGGGCGATAGTCTTTTTGGCATTGAGGTTATCCAGCGCCATTGCTTCAGCAGAACTACCTCGAGCAACGTTATACTCAGCCTGAGCAAGAGCAACCGCTGATGCGGTAGACTCTTTATCTGCCAAGGCTTTACGCCTTTCTGCTGTCGCTGCATATTCAGCCGCTTTTGCTGTTGCAGCATTGGCCTGAGCCTGCTTAACGGAGGCCGCGGCATCAAGTATCTTTGTTTTAATGGAAGCGGAGAATGCACCAACAAGCCGAGCTCCGACAACAAGAGCAACCACGTTGGCGATATTTGCAAAGGTGTCAAAATTCGCGGTGATATCAGCGAATGCGGCCGACATTGTCCGTGTTACGCCGTATGCCTGATTTAATTCCCCGTAATACGCTTTCGCTGAGTTGGCTAATTTAGTAAAACCATCAGCGACAGTGTTATCCATAGAATCGGCAAGAGCATTGTTTTCTTTGCGGGCGGCAATCATGGCGTTGGCAAATATCTGCATAGAGATACCGCCTTCCATTGCCATTTTTTTAACGTCATTCTCGGTGATTTTTATCCCGCCGCGCATACGTGATATTTCTTTTGCGATATCGTTCACTACCGACGGCGTGGCATTCAGTACTGCATGCCAGTCGTTACCTTTCAGCGTACCGACCACCATTGCACGGTTCAGGGAGGCCATTGCTGACTCTGTCTGTTGTGCGCCGGTCGCGTTAGCGGTGAATGCTGAAGACAGAGATTCGATGTAATCAACGGTCTGCGTGGTGTTGTAACCAAGCTCTTTCATTGAGGTTGCAGAACCGGCGTACAACCCCTGCACTGTCTCGATAGCCTTACCGTTTCGGTTGCTGACCTCCAGAAAACGCTTCTGAATTTCTGAGTAACGTTCAACATCACCTTCAACGGAGTTGAGCGCCATCTTGATCCGCGCCGCCATCTGACCCCATTCATCGACAGCATGAATAATCGCACCGGCAGACAGCGCTGACGTAACCAGGGCAGCGGCTTTTGAGAGTGAAAACATGGCATTTTCAGTATCGTTAACCGAGCGAGTGGCGCGGTCAAAACCACCTTCCATACTCCGCAGTCGCTGATCCAATTGACGCTGTGATGTCAGCAACTGAGCAACATCCATCTGCACTTGATATACGATTTCGCCTACTTGTGCCATTTACCGGCTCCTTAAAATGAAAAACCCCGCCGGAGCGGGTTAATTTTTCAATGTAATGACTAACTTTTGTTATCATACCTTTTCATTAATCCCAGCTTGCTTCAGTATGCCATTTGCAGTATGTCTGTTATCCAAATTGTACGGAACCGTCACTTTATTATTATCCTTTGACCATATATCGTGAGAGCCTTTCCCTGACCTTTCAAGTTTCCAGCCATTATTAGCGAGTATTTTTACAACCGCACTATAATACCCTTTCTTAATTTCCGCTTCACTATACTGATACCTATATAAGCCATCATCACTCATACAATATTCCTCTTTAGCTTGATGACTAATATTATCTTATTAAATATTAATGCCAGCAAGATTATCTCGCCTTCCTGCTCACCAACCGGCGCTTGCCCTTAATCAGATCATCATTACGGGCATCGTCGGCCTTGGTGATGGCCTCATACTCATCAGCAGTGAAGCCTTTCTCATCTGGATATTTCGCTTTCAGCATCATCACGAACTCGGTCATTGTGAGTTGTTCCGCTTCGCTGCGGGTGATGTTGAAATGCACACGGGCGGCACTGATGTATTCGACGGCGTGGAACTCGTCGGAGTATTCGTGGCCTTCATGCCGTTGCAGCCTGCGCACCTTGGCCTTGCCGATAATGCCGTGGGTCATTAGCTCACGCGCCAGCAGGATGATGTCGCGGTAATGCATCGCGCCCTGCCGGTACACCATGCCGGATTTGCCCGGTCGCCATTCACCGATAACCTCAGAGCAGTCATCATCACAACATGCCTGCATCACGTTCATTGCTGTCGATAAAATGCTGCGTCCGTAAACCGGTTTATTTAACAGTGTAATCAGCCATTCAGGAACCGCCCCGTAAGCGCCCACAGCAGACGCAATAATTTGCTGTACCTCTGCGCCATTTAATCGCGTAAATGCGCTCACAACCTCTTTTGGTGCTCCGATTCGCGTCATGGCATCCAGTGACGGGCGGAACAGATAATCATTTTCGGCAGTGGATATCACCATCTCGCCGTATTCTAAACGCGGTGTCATATATCCTCCTGAGCATTATCAAGGGCACCCGGAGATGCCCTTTGTAATATTTAGGCCGCAGTGACTGTAACGACACACTTCGCTGTTTTGCTTCCATCTTCAGATGTGACAGTAATATTCGCGGTGCCGGCAGCAACACCGGTGACAGTGACAACATTCAGCAATTTACTGACGGTGGCGAAATTAGGCTTATCGCTGACCACTTCGTAATTTTTGTTTGTCGCGTCAACCGGATTAAATCCGACCGTGAATGTTGCAGTTTCACCGGCTTTCACTGTCAGCGTTGCAGGATTGGCGGCGATGCTCTGCACCACGATTTCTTCCTGTAACCACTCAAAGCTGTCAGCGTCTGCTACTTTCAGCTCACCGGAGTACGTGGCGATCTCTTTGGTCGGGAATTCCATCGACCATGATGTGAAGTTCATGTAACCCTGAATCACATCACTACCGTCGCCTTTCATGTCGAGCTGCACCCAATATGACGGCTGACGGCTGGCTTTGACTTCAGCAAGGATTTCTTTGGCGATATCAAAAGCAGACGTGGAACCATCAGCACCTTTGCGCTTCAGCTCGCCATCAAACTTAATGGTTAAATCCAGACCGGTCACGATGGCTTCGGTCAGCCCTTTTGTGTCGTCTGCTTTGGAAGTAACCGTTTCAGTACCGTAATCCAGCCCTTTACTGGTCAGTGCGCCGAGACGCAGAAACGCTGACTGTTCAGGAACCGTGCCGTGGCAACCGGGCGCGATACGGAGAATCCCCGCATTACCCATCACCAGGCCTTTATCATCAGGGCATTGTGCCATGTTCTAACCTCTTTATTTGCAAATAAAAAAGGCCGCATAAGCGACCTGTTTGAAGTGTGTTTGTTCAGGATGTACAGCGGAAAGCCAACTGCATGATGAACCGGCCTTCTTCTGTCGGTACCGGCTTAGGCATGCCGCCAAGGTTGTAGATTGAGTTAAGTTCGCAGTCCAGTGGGTGAGACGCTACATAATCAAGGATATCTTTCGCCCTGATTAGCACCGGCTCCGGATCGTTCTGTGCAGATACCAGAATCAGCATTACATTGTCGTCAGCGCCAAGGTCAGAAAATCTGCCGCTGCCGTCGTCCGGCTGAATAACGGCATATTGCTGCGTGCGTGAATCGAGTTCTTCCGTCCATGTCAGGTACTGAACAATGAAACCATCCAGCAGGCCGACGCGGTTCAGATAACGCTCAAACGCTTCGTGTATCATATGCGCATCTCCTGATGCATGGCCGCTTCAATCTCATCGCGACTCTCTTCAAATCCCAGCGTAAGGAACTCTTTTCGCGCAGTGGCGCGCCGGAATGTCTGCTTAACTTTCGGGTCATGAACAAATACCGCGTAGTTCGCAGAATACCCGACACGACCGGTAACGTGGGTGCCGTTAACTGTGATTTCACGGAACTGAGAGTTGATAAGCGTGGATGTATCGATAGGCGTGAACAGCGAGGCCTGAGCGCCACCAATCAGCATTGCCGCCTGTATTGCGCGGGCAACTTTGCGACCGGTGACATTGCCAACCAGTGCATTGATATTGGCGCTGACCTCTGCGATACCTCTGATTTTTGCCGCCATATCACACCGCCGTTATCAGGGTGTAATCATCCGCTATGTGCTCAAATACATCCTCATCACGTTTGATGAATTTGATTTCGTCAGCACCAGCAGATACCGGATCACCTGAGTGCTTACCGATAGCGATAAAATCACCTTTCTTCGCATCAGCGTACTCAGTCCAGAACACCAGTTTGATTGTGATTTCAGAGCCGATATCAATCTTTCCGGCTTTCAGTTCACTACCGTAACCACACAGAAAATGAACCGGATCCGAAAATGTTGGCTTACCGTATTTATCTTTACCGGCAGACCGCCACAGCGTAGCCCATGAGGTATACGCCCAATTTGCAACTGAACTCATTGATACCCCCCGACCACACCGAAGAAGCCAACCGTTTTGCTCGACAACGGCAAATCAGAGAGGCACCCGGCACTGTCCCATGCGCGGATCTGGTTCAGCAGATAATCAGTACCGGCAGAATCATATGCGAAAGAACGGGATGCCCCGTTAGGAGCGCTCTGCGATGATATCTTTCGTGCGCCAGACAATGATGCCAGCCGAACAACGGTGTAAATCAGCAGTAGTTTCTGCGTGGTTTCGTCGTAGTTGGCTTCGAGACATCCGGACTTTGCATTAACCTGACTCAGTAGCAGCGACAGCACAGAATCAGGCAATGTAAACCCGAGTTCCGCAATCATCGGCTTTACGTCGTCAAGAGTTATCTGCATTATTTTTTACCGTTCTGTTTTGCCTTTGGCTGTTCAGGCTGTTCAGGCTGTTCAGGCTGTTCAGGCTGTTCAGGCTGTTCAGAATCGTCGTTACCAGGCGATGCGACTTCAATATCACCAGATGCGATAATTTCAACAAGACCGGCCTTTTCCCATTCTTTCGCGCTTTCATCTGACATTGTCAGCTGGCTACCGGCTTCCACAGGCTGGAAACCGGCACCGGCGAAGAAGTTATTTGAAACGACTTTTACCAGTGCCATAAATCCCCCTTATGCGCTTTTCGCGTGGACAACTGAGAAGTGACCGCTGATGTCCTGTTTAACCATCAGACCAGCAGCGCCCCATGTGCGCCATACGTAATCTGAGTTATAGAACTGGCGCGGGTCTGCGACAGTACCAAACGCCTGACCGACAATCGGAGCGATAACACCGGCACCCAGTGGGATGATCAGCATTTCATTGCCTTTCAGCTCGTAATCTTCTTTGATGTCTTTGATGCCGGTGATTTTCTTCACTTCGTCCAGAATGGTGCGGGTCTGGTTAACGTCGAAATACACGCTTTCCCAATTCGACAGGATTTCACCTGACACATACCAGGTCTGCTCACCGTATTGCAGGTTTTGCAGTTTCAGCACATCACGCAGTTTGATGATTTCGGCGCGGATTTTCTTGCCGTCCTGCTCAGTGGCAAAGTTCACCGTCAGTGTCACCTGGGCTACGCGCTCATCAGCACGAAGGCCTTTCCATGACTTGCCGTCAAACTTGATGAAATTACCTTCGGAATCACGGAACCCATTCCAGATAAAATCAACGTATTTACGGCGGACGGTATCAACAGAATCAGACTGCGCATCGGACAGAGAGGCCAGCGCGGAACCTTTCGCGAAGATTGGGTCACGGAAGCCGAACTTAAAACCGGTATCGTGAATAGGCACCATCGTACCGTCAAAGGTGAACGCACCGGCATCCAGTAACGCACCAATCTGACCGGACATTGACGTATGGGCTACACCACCGCTGCCTTTGCGGGCATACTCATACACGGATTCTTCCAGACGCACGGAGCGGGAAAGCCCCATCAGGTCATTCAGCAGGGTAAACTCGGTATTCGGCTGAAACTCGGACAGAACAGTCTGGTCATATGCTTTATACAGGCGGCGGATGTCATCAACTGCGTTAGCGGCATCAACTCTGATTGCGCCGTTACCGCGTGAATTGGCGCGGATAATGAATTCAGCAACAGCCTGCGCGGATGCGTCACGGGCAATCTGCAATTCGCTAAACTGCGCCATATTTGCTTCAAGGTTGCCGGTTTCGGTCGCTTTTTTAGTTGAAAAATAAAACATTCAGTTCTCCTTACTTGAACACAACGCGAACCAGCTCACCCGCCTTAGCGGTCAGTGCTGAATCTTCTTCGACATAGGCGAATACAACTTCACCTTCCGCAGCGGTGGCCGCTGTGATCTGGCCGTTGGCAACAATCACCGGCTGGCCTTTTTTGTACGTACCGGCAGCAGCGCGGACGTTCAGGAATAATCCCTGCAATGGTTGGATTGCCACCACCCAATCACCGGCCTTCAGGTCGTCATCTACACCTTTGCAGCGCAGGTAATCCATGTTTGCCACGTACAGGATCGCCGACTCTTTACCATCTGCTGAGGCTTTGAACTCGCCACCATCAAAGAAACCGATAGTGCCTGGCTTGGTGTCTGCCGCTGCCGCGCCCTCACGATTTAACAGCGGGTTAGGAAAGATACCGCCCGCATGGATCACACGTTTCATTTTGTTCGCCATTTCGTTTTACTCCGGCATTTCTGATACTGAGGTGGAAGAGTTCTGCTGAGAATGGAACGAACCATTCAGCCCCTGAACCGGTGCACACTGTGCATACAGCTCTTTCAGCGGGTCACCGTCCAGCGCATTCACGGCTGTTTCTGTGAAGCCAAATTTGGCCTTAACTGCTTCACGCATGGCTGATTTTTCTTTGTCAGCGTTTGCGTTTAACTGGCTTTTAAGTGCGCTGATTTCATCAGTGAGCGGCTTGAGTGCGGCATTCACTGCTGCGGTGACGTCATCTGTGTTAGTGGCCTTGTCTTTGGCCTCTTTCTCCGCTTTCTCACGCGCCGCTTTCTCTTCCGGCGTTTCTTCGCCGTTGGATTCATTGGCGATCATCTGGTTGTACGCATCCATCAGCTCAGCATCGGATTTACCCTCTGTGTCGATGCCTTTTGCCTTCAGCGCGTTTGTGATGATTTGTTTCATCGGGTCGTTTTCCTTATTGGTTTTTACTTCGTACTCTGTTGGCTTGCGCACAACTTCAATGGGCTCACCGACAAGATCAGCTTCGCCGTTGTCGTCAATGAGATACTTTTGTTGGTAGGTTTTACCGGATTTGTAGTAGATGAATTTGTCAGGCCAGACTGTTTCCGGATAAGGCCAGTCGTCACCTGATGATTGCTCTCTCAGGGCATCGCGCAGTGCTTTGTGGATATCCTCGAAAGAGAAGTTTGAGCCGTTGGTGAAGAAGAACTTCGTTTTGTTGACAATGCCTTCTTTCATGCAGTTCGCCGCATCAATCAGGCTGACATTTTCGATACCGCATTTCTGCCCGTCAGCGTTAACGAACATCCCGACACCGTCATCAGGTGTGGCCGCGCCGGGCTCACTCGCCGGAAGAATGGCGATGTGGTCAAAGTGCATGTTTCGGGCTACCCATGTATAGGGCTTACCCTTCGACTTGCCTTTGTTCTGCTCGCGCTGTAGCAGCAACCCGGTGGAGACGTGGATCGGGTCCGTGCTGTTACCGGCAATGATGTCATCCACGCGGGCAAGAAATTCCTTCCCTTTCTCTGTGGCATCAGCGAAACGGCGATTAACCTTCACGTCCATGACGACTCTTTCACCATCTTTGCGGACATTTTCAGCCCATGCGCCGATGTGAAACTGGTTTACTGCTCTCGGCGTGTCAGCCGATACGTAATCTGTGCCGATTTTAGGGTGTCCATACGGGCACTGCCGCCCCTCCATCGACTGAAAGCTTTTGTTAATTTCGCTGGCCGGATATAGTCCCCCGTTCATCACAACGTCATCAACAACAGGCACAACGCCGCGAATGACGATATGCTCGTCACCGTCGATGATTTCAGTTGAGATATTGGAGGAGTTGATAGCCAGCGATTTAACATGAATACCCGAAAGCTTCATGTGGTGGCCTCTTTGGTTATGAATCTTCGTCTGTTGACCGGGCTTTCCGCTCTGCTGTCAGCCGGTCAGTAATGCCTTTGTTGTAAATCGTCCCGTCATCATTCAGTAATACCGGCTGTGTCGCGCAGTAGCAGTTAAATCTGTTGCCGCCGTCGGCATAGAACGCTTCGACTTCTTCGACAGTGAACACCTTGCCGTGTCGTGCTGCATGCCAACTGCGCGTCGTCGGTTTCAGTGCAGATAACCACAGCAGACCGGTACGCAGCCCTAATCTCTCACTCGCCCATGTGGTTTCATTCCAGTTTGCACGGCGTAACGCGCCTACCTGTTCCGTCTGAGCTATGCGCTTTGCATTGCTCATTGAGACATCCAGCCGTTGGCTAACGATTCTGGCTGTTTCTCTCGGGTTGACACCTCTGGTTATCGATGTGCCGATGATGTTCGAAAGGTCGGCGCGCGCGGCATCAGAAATGCCTTTCCAGTCGCTGAACGTTGAGATAAACGCTGCGGCTATCTGGTTCTGGTATGCAGGTTGTGACATCAGGTAAGTAAGCGTGGCCTGTGATGCGTACACCTCTGACTGTAGTGACAGATTGGTATACGCATTCAGTGTGCCGCGGTCATACTCAGCAGCGACATGGCTGAACGCCCACAGATTTTCATTCCCACCCTCAAGCAGATACTCATCCAGAATAGATTGCAGCCGTTCAAGGAACCGTGCGTACTCATCAGGCCGCTCAGCGATGTCATACGAATAAACACCGGCGTTAACCCTGATAAGCGAATCTGGTTCATTCTGTGCGTTTTTAGCGAGGATGTAGCTGTAGAGTGAGTTCTGATTTCGTTCTCTGCCGCTGAATGACAGGTCGAACAGTTGACGAAGTGCTTTTTTCAGTCCGTGATACCGGTTTTCGATATCGCGATACATCTTTCTGACTGGCCTTCCTGACTGTGTCGGGTCCGCCTTATTTCTCGGTATTATCGGCGACCCTGTTCTCTGGTTCTTTATCATCAGTTAACGGGTCTCCTTTGGGGCCGGTTTCCGGTGGTGCATCCTCTTCGATTGGTTCAAGCTCACCAACTGCGCGGATTTCATTCGGGGTAAATATCGCCATGCCGAATGCCTGTTGTGATTTCCACGCAGCATCTGCCATCTTGATCATGTTATCGATTTTGTCAGCTTCACTCGGTGCCAGCATGTCAGACCATGCCAGGGTGATATCACCTGACTCTGGTTGCGAAATAACGCCAAGAGTACACAGGCGACCGATGATTTCAGTAACATACTTTGTCTGAAATCCCCAGCGCCGACCGTTCAGGCGTTTACCATATGCCGCACCATCTTTGTCACCGGCCAGTACGCCGGTTTGTGTCCCGAGAAACTCAGAAAAAGGGATGCGTATTGTGGTCAGAAATTCACGAACTGCTACTTCCCATGATGGATTAGGATCAGCAGCAGCAACAGAGAGCACGTTCATGCGCCCTGCCTGCATTACCGCCGCTGAATCCGTACCACGATTGAGTTTGTCGACTTTATCAGCCATTGCTGCGCCGATGTCGTCATACCCCGCTTCCTTTGCTGCTTGTGCAATGTTGCTCATATCGGTAGTAGCATCGAACTCAACAGCAATCTGGCGGCTGGCGTTTTTCAGGAATCCCTCAGCACTGCCACCGGAAATCTTTTCGATATCCAGTAGCTTGTTGAATCCGGCCTTCAATAGTGGGATGCCAGAAAACATATAATCATCATCTGCGCCCTCGCACAGGATGATCACCCGGTCTGGATGTATTTTCTTTTGCTTTATCGGACCGTGGATCTGGTGCCCGACAGGTCGCTCATCAAAATCGTAATACTTCGGCTTACCGTAGTTCTCGGATGATATATCCGTTTCCCATTCAGTTACTTTTAACTGCGGCTCCCATAACGGAATCAGGTTAACCAGCGCCTTTTCACCAAGTCGCTTAACCTCGGTGATATCTACCGGCTCACTCCAGTCTGCGCCGTCTTTTAACTGGATAACCAATGCCGAGTAGTGGCCAACCATATTGCGCCGGTCTGCATCCTTAATTCGCGGCCAGAATCTTTTCAGCAGCCTGGTGACAGATGACTCCCACGGTGTTGTTTCCTTGTTTTCTTTCGATTCATCACCATCAATGATGGTCGGATTATCTTGCCAACAATCATCCAGCAAGCGATGAACTGCTGCATGTGCAACTGCGTTACGCTCATAGGCATTGTAATAATCAGTGAATGACAGTTCTGCCGGATATCCGAACTCCTGATAGAGCGTCGTTCTTTTCGTGTTGCTGGAAATGCCGCCTGATGCATACAAAGCCCGTTGCACCGCCATATTGGCGACACTGTTCACGAGCAATTCCAGCCCTTCATTTTTTGTTGTCACTGAAATTCCTCTTAGAAGTAGAATTGTGCCGGGCGCTTAATGATCGGGAACTGCTTCACGATGTAATAGCCGCCAGCATCATTAGGGTGATCGTTATCAGCCGATTTGTCAGGTTCTCCATTCGGAGCCCACACCTGTTGCTCAAGCGACTCCGTGTAGACAGGACAGCGCTTAACATTCACCTTGTACCGCCGGTCACCGTTTGCATTACAGAACATGGCATTCATTGAGTTAATCCTGTCTTTAACCGGTGGGTTTGACGCATTAACAACTACGTTAAATCCTGCTTCACGCAGTTGAGCCAAATCTGTTGCGCTGGCGTTGTTGGATTTTCTGGATTCCCCGGAGGCATCAGGGTAGATGTAAATTTCACGCACCTTGTGATAATCACCATCGGTATACAGCCAGAACCGGTCTTTGATAATGCGGATCATATCCGGTGTGTCGTAGGCGTTGATGATTTCTGTTACTGCGTGAGGTAATCCAAGGCGCAGCACATGAACCACACCAGCCATTTTGCCAACGTTAAAGTCCATTCCTATATACAGTGGCTCACCTGGCTGCTCTTCTTCCTCACTGTTATTCAGCCTGCGGTCAAAGGTGTGATAGATGGTGCCACTGGTCAGGTTTGTGAATTGTCCGCGCAGATATGCTTTGATTAGCTCTGGCGGGTAAGAGTCCATCAGTGACGGAATGTAATCCGCTGGCAGATTCTTTTCATTGTCGAACGTTGAAGCCTGCACCAGACCGTAGAGCGTTGTCAGTTCAGGTTTATCGCGTACAGCTTTCACGAACTGCTGATAAACGAACTTAAACCCTTCCGGCGTGGTGGTGACATCAATGCCATTGCGCAGTCCGTCAACCTTATAGCGCATACGGGCAATGATTTTACGCCATGCTTTTTGAGCCTTATCCGCTTTCATGACATCAAACTCATCAATCAGCGCATTACCAATCTTGAATCCGACTATTGTTTCCGGCTTCTCCATCGACCGACAGATTGTCGTGCCGCGATACCGCTTACCCTCATAAAAGTGAACTTCTTTATTACTCTCGTTCACCTTTACTTTCAGGCCCCAATCGAAAGCGACTTCTTCGACCGTGGGATAAAAAATGTCTCTGATCTGCGGGTATGTTGGCGCGAAGTACCCCTGGTTAATTCTCGGATGCTCCCACATGCCTTTGCAGATACCACCACACCCTACCCACGTCTTACCGGAACCGAATCCGGCAACGTATGCCCTGAATTTATTCGGCATAGCCAGAAATCGTGACTGTGGGATATTAAGGGTCGGCGCTATCATCTTCTCTGACCCTCGCATCTATCACATTGATGTTTATTGCAACCGGTGTCGGTGTGTCGTTCTCATCATCCTCCGCCAGTTCGCGGCCAAGTTTGTCCGATTCAAGATTGACCTTGTTCGTTGCTGCTTTGCGGTAATTAGTGTCCGCAATAATTTTAAGCAAACTTTCTTTATCCAGACCAAGCGTTGATATAGTCCGCTCCAGAGACTCTATCCGAGCAATATTCCGGTCTAATGCCTGCTCAGTATTAACCAGTTGCCGCGCTATTTCGCTGCGCACTTCAGCCTCTTCCGCCGATTCAAAGTCAGTGCGCAATTTGCCAAGAACCTTTGTTACTGAAAGCGCCCTCGCACGGATAAAAAGTAACTCCTGAATTAAATCTAGCCCAGCGGCATCCTCAAATAACTCGTCAGAGTCAGGCATGTACTTTGAATATCCAGAGTGCTTTATTGCTGCCCGATTCCCGCGTTCAAACATGGGGGCGGTATTTGAATTACGCTTATTTGGATTGCGCACTTTGCGCGTTCCGTTTTGCGCACTTTGTGCATCCTTCTGCGCAGTTGGTTTTTTAATGTGTCTGCGAGCGGTTGCGTAATTCAGACCCTGAGACTCACACCACTCTTTCGGTGATATCCCTGTAGCGGCATGGTCAGACAGGAACTGTTTTTGTAGCTCGCTCCAGTTTGATCCTGCCATAATTGTTCCTTACTTTTTCTCAATCACCTGAATATATCTGATGTCACCAGTTCATCAGGTGCAATATATATTTATGAGCTGTCCGTACCAGCAATATTGATAAGCCTGTTCGTAATGAGCAGTTCTTTCGTGGTTATCAATCTACTCCATGCCGTACCGTCTTTATTTTGTATGCACAAAAAAGTGAAACAAAATATGTCAAATATTTTTGATACTCCCGGAAAGGCTTGAAATTGTGGCTTACATCGACAAACGCAGCATCGCTATTTTATATAGTTTTAGTTACTTGGCATTCGAGTAACTTTACTTTAAAGTAGTAGTCTGTGGTATGTATAGTACCGTGCGTTACAGCCCCTCTAACCAAGGATGGTTAGAGGGGAATCATTACTCCTTCATTTGTTCACGCTTATTGTAAATCCCTGCGATTCCCAAACACCTCATCTTGTTATGACGCCCCTTAGATTCACTGTAATTACTTTAAGGCTACCCCTTTAGTTTTTTTTTCGTCATACCGATAGTTTATATGAGTGCTTATTCATTCATACATACATATATCAAAGGATCTAATATGCCACAGATTATTAATACCAACGCCATGAGCCTGGTGGCTCAGAATAACCTGAACAAATCACAGGCTGCTCTGGGTACTGCTATCGAACGTCTTTCTTCCGGTCTGCGTATCAACAGCGCAAAAGACGATGCTGCGGGTCAGGCGATCAGTAACCGTTTCACCGCTAACATTAATGGTCTGACTCAGGCATCCCGTAACGCAAACGACGGTATCTCCCTGGCGCAGACGACTGAAGGC
>NZ_JAODZS010000044.1:0-31091 GCF_029835375.1 Morganella sp. GD04133
TGCATCATTGATAGTGCATGGAATAGTGCTTTGCATTTACCAGATGAAAAAAAGCTTGTTCACTACTGTTTCTTTCAATATGAAAACTTAAGTATATATGACGATAATCTTGAAGAAAAAAAGAAAATAATGCTGGATTACTATTTTTATTTAACTAAGGAATACACCAAGACTTATGATGTAAGAGAACGATCAATTGGATACAGTAAAGAAATCTGTAATAAATAACTCTGAGTGGAATGTCATGAGGGGAGTAGTAATTAAAATTATTACTCCTTGTTTTTATTAATATAAGGAATCATTCTCATGACTGAATATACACTACTTGAAGACAAGTTTATTGATATGAAATTTATTGTACAACTGACAGGGTTATCAGATAAATGGTTTTATAAACTGATACAGGACGGTCAGTTTCCTAAGCCGATTAAATTTGGCCGCAGTTCAAGATGGCTTAAAAGTGAAGTGGAAGTATGGATGAAGAAATGTATTAGTGAATCAAGAAACGAATGCTGATTGATATATTGGAAAGAAGATTTCTTTATTATTATGTAACTATAATGTTAAGTCCGGCATCGGTACATTTGTGTGAATTATAACCAATAAATGTAATTCCAGTGTAACCTTGCATGATACAGTTGCTACCGGTAGCAACTGTATCACTAGTTTCGTTATGCTTGCGAGATTGTTTGGTTGTTTTTTGACCCCATGGTTTTGCCCGATAATTGAAATGTTATCGAAAAGCTATTTTTAAATCCAAGTGCAGATAAAGTAAATAACTTGATAGCTACGGGGGTTTATTTAATGGTTAATCATATTTAGTTATATTTACCTCTTGTGTTTTCTTGGTTCTTAATAATATAGCAAGGTTCGGATCCAAGTATTCCTGATAATCCCATAAAAACACCATTAATATTTGGGGATATATATTCTTTTCCTTGTTGGGTAAACTTTACGGTACATATGTAACCTCTGGCTATTAATTGGTCCAAGACTGGAGTAAGTTTTTCAATTCGTCTCAGTCTGTGGGGTCCATACTGTTTTACATCATTGAGAGGTATTGCGAAGAAATTATTTTGTATAAATCTATTCTCTAGCCATAGATTAAGTTCATCAACATCCGCTTCAAATTTATAACGCTCTGAATATGGATGAAATATTTCACTTGCCTGCATCATATACCAGTTCATGATATTACATGAGTGCTCCATGTTTTCAGCATAAATGGAATGCGAGTCACTTGAGTGAACATTTTGCATAATTGCAGAAATACGCAATATATTAGCGCCTGACTTTGCTCCAATATCTTTTATATGCTCCCATTCATTACCTGGTGTGATTTTATTTTGTATTTTTCTATTATTTTCATTCCAGATGGAAATGGCATTATCTGACAGCCTGAGTGTTTTCTTTGTTGTATTTTTATTTACAATGTAGAGTTTAACTTCTTCCAGTAGTTCGTTGATTCTTTTATGGAATGCATCAAGGCTTTTTTTTACATTATCTTGATTAGAGTTAATATTCCGATTGCCAACAGAGCTATTTACACAGGAAAATAAAAAACGTGACAGAAATCCACTTTCTCTGGCTGTAGAGCGATTGTTCGATATATAGTCTGCAAAAATACCAGGTTGGGACATTAATGAAATTGTCAGGCAGGGTTTTACCGTATATCTTTCTCCATGGGCACGAACCAAATCATAGCTTTCGCCATCCCAGCTTTTATTGAGCAAGCTGGGATTGTTTTTCAACTGTCCTTTAAAGAAAGTTATTGCCTCATCTGATATAATACAGGCTTCAGATTGCTCACTAAGGCCTTCCATCAGGGATTTTAATGTTGCATCTTCATATATAAAATTGGGGTGATGTGGGCAAACGGGCTCTTTTGCATTAATTTCTTTTATTTTTTCCTCTTCCATCTCGCCGGAATAATTATTTCTCATCGCTTTTCTGAGGTTACTTTCCAGTGCTTGTTTTTTTACTTTCCAGATTTTATATTCTTGTTTGTACTGAGTGCGCTTTACTTCATACTCCTTAATCATCTCTGATGAGAAATCATAAAACGGTTTCATTATTTGTTTGTTAATCGTTGTTTTACCCTCGCCTGATTCCGCGACAGTCATCAGGTAAAGACAGCATTGTTCGGGCAATTTTGTATAAGGTGATTCGACGTTAATAAGAGACTGGCATGCAAGAGAAGCCGCAGCTAACGCTACATTACCAATGAGCTCTTTCGGTATTTGTGTTTCTTTGTAAAGAGTTTCGATGACATCTTTCAGGACGGGAGGGAAACACTCTGAAGGAAAAGGTGGCAGGTGTGTTTCGTTGATCTGATATGGTCGTTCCGAATAAGAAAAAGTCATAATTCACCTTATAATATATTAGGTTAAATAACCACCGAACTTTACCACACCACGATAAAGCCTTACCAGATATTAAGCTAATCAGCGCATCGCAGATATCGGACATCATTAAGTGATTTTTGTTAAGTAGGAGCTGTTTAACTGAACAGTTTCACTTTGCCGTTATACCAATAAGCAGTATCATCGGATACATTGATTTTTATAGAAAACCATCCGTTATTATGGTGTTTAGAGGTGTCATGAGTAACAGCGAACAACTATTTCTGAAAGAGCTTGAAACCAAACTTTGGACAGCAGCAGATAAGCTCAGAGCATCACTTGATGCTTCTCAGTACAAACACGCCGTCCTGGGGTTAATTTTCGTGAAATATGTATCGGATAATTTCATGCTTCGCAGGGAAGAACTGAAGCGTGATTTTGCGAATCCTGAACACGAGTATTATCTTGACCCTGAAGGCTATACTGCCGAAGAACTTGAGGAAGAAATTGCTGCTGAGCTGGAACAACGGGATTATTACAAAGAGAAAAATGTATTCTGGCTGCCTGCTGAATCCCGCTGGAAGTTCCTCCAGGATAATGCACCAATGGTCATTGGCGGCGCTGATTTAGTCATTGATGGTAAGACGAAGAAAATTACATCTGTCGGCCACCTTATTGATAATGCACTGGAAGGGATTGAGCGTGATAACCAAAAGCTAAAAGGTGTGCTGAACAAATACTACGCATCACTTAAAATCGATCAGGCTAAACTGAATGAACTGATTAACCTGATAGCCACTATCCCGTTTAATCATAACTCGCTTAACAGTAAAGATATTCTTGGTCATATTTACGAATATTTCCTGGGACAGTTTGCGCTTGCAGAAGGTAAAAAAGGTGGTCAGTTTTATACTCCTGCGTCTATCGTTACGCTTATTGTCGAAATGCTTGAACCGTTTGAAGGCCGCGTATATGACCCGGCTATGGGAAGTGGTGGCTTCTTTGTGCAATCGGAGAAGTTTATTGAGCGCCGGGCTAACCAAAAAGAAATCGACCCACTGACGCAAAAGCAACGAATTTCGATTTACGGTCAGGAGTATAACTACACCACCTTTGCATTTTAAAAAGCATGGTGGTGAATTTAGAGCGACTTCAGAGGCTGAGTATTTACAAATAGGTCGAGATATTATGGAAAAAGGCCATAAAACTGAATACTACTATAAACGATTAGACCAGCACCGTACTGGATATGTAATGTATATGGGGAATACTAAACAAGGCCTTGCGAAAATAGCATTTGTTGGGGTCAATCCGGAAGGCCAAATCGCAACAATACATACAAAAAGTGGTAAAGAGATCTGGAAACTATTAAATGGAAATAAAGATGAAAAAGTTATCAATCTTGTTCCTAGAGATATTAATGGATTGTAAAATATGAAATGTTATGCGAAAGTAATCTCACTAAATCCTGACGTTGAAGAAGAAGTAACAATTTCTCTTGGTGAAATTGTACTTACATGTTTTATTTGTGATATAAATAGTTCTATAAAATTGAATGAAGTTTATTTAGTTGAGCTTGAACTCGAAATTTTTAATGAAGTAAAAGTTGAGTTATCCACGGATATATTACCAAAACAAATCGGAGAAACATTCGCATATGAATTAAGCGGTTATCTGCTTGAAAATAAGATTGTTATATTCAATGTAATACTCCAAGATGATTTGTTATATGAAGCTTCATTTTATGAAAATAAATACGTAAAAATTTATGTAGATAGAATCAATATTTCATTTTATAACTAATAAATGAAAGCATAATACTATTGATGCTATTGATGCTATTGATGCTATTGATGCTATTGATGCTATTGATGCTATTGATGCTATTGATGCTATTGATGCTATTGATGCTATTGATGCTATTGATTATAGTAAAATTAAAATAAAACTTCATTCGTGTTCATTTTAATTTTGAAGTTACGTTAATGACCCAAAAAGATGAACAATAACCGCCTACGGCGGAGCTAAGACACTGTAAGTCAATGGCTGTCCTCAGCAACCGTCTCCCGCTATAATTCCGTGCATGTATATTCCCCGACCCGCAAAGCTTCTCTTTCAGATTGATGACGGCTGGAACCGCCTTCTCATCAATCGTGGTCATACTATCCCCGAATGGACCAAGTTGGTCATTGAGCGCATGCTCGCCTGCGGCACCGGGGCCATGGGGATACGCCGTTATTGCTGTCAGTCTGCTCACTGCACGCACACCAAATATTTCTGTCAGAGCTGCGAAAGCAAAGGCTGCAGTGCCTGCGGCATGAAGTCTACTGAGCAATGGATTGCTGAGCAGCAGCACATTCTGCCCGACTGCGAATGGCAGCACATCACTTTTACCATGCCACACCTGCTATGGCCGTTCTTTAACAATAACTGGCCCCTGCTCAATGACCTGTTCCGCTGCGCCACCCGCGCCATGCTCACGTGGGCACGTAAACAGGGTATTGAGGTCGGCATATTCTGTGCCCTGCACACCTATGGCCGCCAGCTCAATCAGCACCCGCATATCCACGTCTCCGTCACGCGGGGCGGTCTCGACGTTAAGCATAACGTCTGGCGAAGCCTTTTCTTCAAAAAGAAAGCCGTGGAGCTCATCTGGTGGAATGCCGTTATCCGCCTGCTGCGCAGCAGCTACGCCCGCATCATGCCCGGTATGTTGCCGGGGCTGGGCCACATCTGCGACGAACGCCGGTGGCGCCGTTATCTGCAGGCACAGTATGGCCGGTACTGGAAAGTGTATTTTGCGAAAAAGACACGGGGGCGTGGCACAGCGTGAAGTACCCTGGCCGGTACCTGAAACGCCCGCCGGTGTCGGCTTCCCGCCTGCGGCACTACTGCGGCGGCGCGGTGGTTCATCACTATCCCGATCACCGCACAGGGAAGCATAAACGTCAGATGCTGAGCCAGGAAGAGATGATCGGGCGCTATATCAGCCATTTTCCGGTGCACCATTTTAAGATGGTGCGTTACTCCGGGTTTCTGGCCAACCGCAAAAGGGGAACGCTGCTGCCTCGGGTATATGAAGCCCGGCAGATGCAGGCGCGGGAAAAACCGGAGAAACCGGGATTCGCTGCACTGATGAAAGGTTTCCCGGGCACGGATCCGTACAAATGTATCCTGTGTGGCGACCGGCTGCGTTTTGTCGGTACTCAGGCTGGTATCCAGCAACGGAATTGCTGTCAGAAAGGCTGAATGGAATGGAGAAAAAACGATGGTTACGAATACCTGAATGGGATCAGTACGCCTGAAAAGTAGTTTTCCGGTTAAAAATACATCAAAGGCGGCATTTTCATATATAAACTGATGAATAACTGCATTATCAAAAGGATGATCCGCCGTTAAATTCATGCTCAGGTGCCCCCAAAAGAAGCTATTCAATCTCCTAACCATCAAGCCCCTTCAAACAGTAGTTTTCTTTTATTTTCAGAATATTGCACTATCATTTTTTTATTAAGCATAATATTTTATTACATATTAATACAACAACTAATTATCTTTTTTTATTAATTAATGGCATTATAAAAAACTGTTTGTCGGATACTTATCAGTTATTGATAACGTAAGATACTATATGAAAAATAATTGATAAAAATCAGTCACATAATAAATATTATGTCCGATACTTCAATCATCAAAACAGTTATGATTGAAATAAAGGCAATAGTAATCATAAAGTTACAACTCTAAATAGATATAGAGAGAAAATTTATGAGTTTGTTTCTGCAAAACTGCCTGTCCTTCCCTGTCATGATTTTTAGTGGCTTATTTATCATCATGATGTTTTATTGGATTTGTGCAGCTTCTGGTCTGTTAGGCATTGATTTATTTAGTATAGATACCTCTGTTGATGGCGGAGGTTTTGATGCAACCGGCTTTGCAGGCTGGCTAACCAAACTGGGGCTTGCAGGCATCCCTGTGACTATCATTTTGACTTTATTCACCTTATCTGGCTGGTTACTCAGCTATTTTAGCGTGCATTGGTTTATCCGTTTTATTGATACCACGCTGCTGCGTTACCTTATTGGTTTCGTCGTGCTATTGGTAGCTTCATTTATTTCAATCCACTTAACCGCCTGGTGCTTAAAACCGCTACGTAATAAATTAGCGAAATCCGGCCCGCAAAAAAGTGTCCAACAATTAATGGGTAAACTGGCGACAGTCCGTTCAGGTGAAGTCACAGAACAAAAAGGGGAAGCTGTTTTAGAAAATGGTGGCGCAGGCCTGATTTTACAGATCCGCACAGCCGCAACCGAAAATCTAAAACGGGGTGACCGTGTAGTTATTATCAGCTATGACGCTGCATCACACAGCTACCTTGTTGTGACCGAAGAAGAATTTCGCAGTTTATAAATTTTAAATAATTAACGACGACATACCTAAACCCACGGAGAGAAAATATGGAATTGGCTGACCTAATGCCCTTTTTAACCCTTACTGGGGGCATAATTATAGTCATACTGGGCTTCTTTGGGCTATTCAAAGCCTTCTATATCAAAGTCCCGCAAGGAACTGCGCTTATTGTCAACGACATGTCGTCGCAGCCAAAAGTACATTTTACTGGTGCCTTAGTTTACCCCGTCATCTATAAAAAAGAGTTCATGCGTATCTCTCTTTTGACCCTGGAGGTTGACCGCCGTGGTAAAGATGGCCTGATCTGCCAAGACAACCTGCGTGCAGACATTACAGTTGCCTTCTACCTCCGTGTCAATGAAACCACTGAAGACGTGTTAAAAGTCGCTAAAGCGATTGGCGTTGAGCGTGCTTCTGACCACCAGGCAGTCAGCTCGCTGTTTAGTGCTAAATTTTCTGAAGCACTAAAAACGGTCGGCAAGCAATTTGAATTAGCCAAACTGTTTGAAGACAGGCAGAACTTCCGTGACCGTATTGTGGATGTTATCGGTAAAGATCTCAACGGCTATGCACTGGAAGACGTAGCCATTGACTATTTAGAGCAAACGCCTAAAGCAGCTCTTGATCCAAACAATATTTTCGACTCTGAAGGTATTCGTAAAATTACTGAAATTACCGCGATCCACAATATTGAAACTAACCAAAAAGAACGTGACCAAGAGTTAGCTATCCAAAAGAAAAATGTGGAAACCCGCGAGGCGAGTTTAGCCCTTGAACGTCAACAAGCAGATGCAGAAGCACGTCAAAAACGTGAAATCGACAATATCCGTTCTCGCGAACAGGCTGAAACACTGCGCGTGCAAGAAGAGGAACGTCTCAAATCAGAGCAGGCCCGCATTCAAACTCAACAGGAAATTGAAATTCGCGAAGAAAATCGCATGCGCGAAGTGGAAGTTGCTCAACAGAACCGTACTCGTGCTGTTGCGATTGAAGAAGAACGTGTCAACCGTGCTCGCGACCTCGAAATTGTTGCCCGTGAGCGAGAAGTTGAATTGCAACGCATTGAAAAAGAAAAAGCGTTAGAAGAAGAACGCAAAAATATTTCCAATGTGATCCGTGAGCGCGTCATTGTTGAGAAAAGTGTTGCTCAGGAAGAAGAGCGTATTAAAGAGGTTCGCGAAATTTCAGAAGCTGACCGTTTACGCCAAGTGACTGTAATCAATGCACAAGCAGAAGCTGAAGAATCCTTAGTCCGCCAAGTGAAAAAAGCCGAAGCTGATGAGGCGAGTGCCAAACATAAAGCTGAAGAAATCAGCACCATGGCACAAGCGGAACTGGAAGCTTCCGCAAAACAAGCTGAAGCGAAAAAGCGTTTAGCAGAAGGGGTTGAAGCCGAGCATGCCGCATTAGGTCTTGCAGAAGCCCGTGTACGCCAGGCAACCGCAGAAGCCGAAGAAAAAGAAGGCTTAGTACAAGCTAATATTACCGCTGAAAAATTACTTGCTGAAGCACGTGGCCTGAAAGAAAAAGGCTTAACTGAAGCACAAGTAATGGAAGCTAAAGCACAGGCAGAGCAACAGCAAGGCCTTGCCGAAGCCAAAATTCTTGAAGAGAAATTATCAGCTCAGGCACGTGGTGATGAGCAACAAGCCAACGCCAAAGAAAAACTGGGTCTGGCTGATGCCAAAGTTCTTGAAGAAAAACTGGCCGCGCAAGCACGCGGTGAAGGTCAATTGGGTGCGGCACAAGCTGAAGTTATTCGTCAACGCCTGAAGGCAGAGGCTGATGGTTTAACTGACAAATTTAAGTCAATGGATCACCTCAGTGATACCGCCCGTGCGCATGAAGAATTCCGTATGCGTCTTGAAAAAGAATTCGAACAATCTATGGCTTCTATTGATGCCAATAAAGAAATTGCCCGTGAGCAAGCCGATGTTCTGGCGGCAGCATTAACCAAAACCAATATCGAAATTGTGGGTGGTGATGGAAGCTTCTTTAACACCTTCTCCAAAGCATTAAGCTTAGGTAAAGCGGTCGATGGCTTTATGGATAAGAGCAGCTTCGCAAAGGAAAGCATTGAAAAGCTGATGAACCGTAAGTCTGATCAGAAAATAGATATCGCATCGTTGCTGAAAAACCCGGAGGTTCAGGATTTAATTAATGGGTTTACAGCAGCTAAAGGGGCGGGACAACAAACAAAAGTGGTTACAGAAAAACCCAAAACACCAACCGATGATCTATTTTAATTAAAGCGTTTAAGGTATACCGAAATCAGGTATACCTTTTGTAATAACCAAGGAAATCAGCGATACATGTCAATTCAGGATACGGATCACGCACAGGAAATACTGGATAGTGCAGTTGCACAAGGTGGAGCTTATGAAATCTTACGAAAGCGCCTTACTGAGCAAGGGCAACAGCTTCATCAAAAAGCCGCTCAACTCAATGACAGTCGTTTGCAAGAGTTCGGCCAAAGCCAGATGGCTGTTATTGGCCGGATCCGTATTCGCACAGAAAATAACTGCCAGGCAAGAGACATTGTTCGTGTCGGTGATTGGTTGTTATTTGGCTACAATGTATTCCTTGGTTTAAAGCGGGAGACACATCTGGAAGATGTATTTTCTTTGTATCGTCTGATTGATAATCAAGGTGAATTCGATGTCGAAGCCGTGCCTTATGAAGAAACGTTCCTCAGTGACGCACGCTTCGTTCAGGATTTTACTGAGTTATATACCTATTATAAAAATACACAGTTATTACAACTCGTAGAGCGTGATGGAAAACTACTGGCCAGCTTCCAAATCGGTGATCGCATTACTGATGTACGCGTGTTTCGTTGGTCTATTTCCAGTGATAAAAGCAAAATAGATTATATTGATAGCCGCGGCGAGCGCGATATTGCCCTCCCTCCTGCTTATGATTTTGAGTGGATTAAAACCACACGGGAAGACACGGTAAATGGTCGTTTTCCTCACATCAATATATTAGATACCGTTTTTGTTGAAACTATCAGTGGCGATCTCACCATTAAATGTGAAAACAATACTGAAGATGGCCAGGGAATATACCGCGAGTCGGTACTGGATAAAAACCAATCACTCGATGATGCTCAAATCGAATACGCGCAAACAGGGTGCTTAATCCTGCTTAAAATCTTACCTTATCGTGAGAAAAGTTCGCGCTATTTGGTTTACAACACACTCACTCAAGCCGTTCAACGCATTGATGCCATTGGCCAGGCTTGTGTACAATTGCCCGAAGATCACGGCATCATTTTCCCCGGTGGCTATTATCTGCAAAATGGTGAGTATAAAACCTTTGACCAACCAATGGATGGCATGCGTTTCCGTCGTCTGCGTCGTTCACCGAATGGTGAAGATGTCCTGTATGTATTCTATTCACCAAACCAGGGTCGTATCGCCTTATTTAACTACAACCTGATTGAACGGAAACTGGCTATTCCACTGATCGGCCACGGTTATGCCATGCTCGAAGATGGCAAAATGGTATTGTTTGAAGGTGAAAGCGACGAAGCAACCCGTGTTCATTCAATGCAGGTGTGGCAAACACCATTCTATACTGAAGAATTTGCTGATCAGCAACCAACACGAAGTGGATTTTTTGGCAAAATCGGCAATGCTGACTTAGTACGCGGTATCTCTGAAATATTATATATCGCCAAAGAAATTGAAGGCAATCACGTTTCCGTTGCTCGCTATGAACAACTCAGCCAACACCCCAAAAACCTGTTAGATATCTATTACTGGCTCAATGATGAACAATGTTTAGGTATTGGTAAATTACTCAAAGATATCACTCAAACCAGTGAGCTGGTGCTAGACGAATATGAAAAAGTAGAAAGCATTCGCCAACAATCAGCAAAATCAATGAATGAGGCAATTAGCCATCAAAAATCATTAATTTCACTGATATTACCCGAAAGTTGGAATGATATTCAGCAATTTGTTGATGGGCTGAATGCCCTCAGCATACAGCGCGGTCACCTGATTTCTTTACGTGAATTCCGTTATATGGATCTGACCAGGCTGGGTCAGATGGAAGAGGAAATCACTCAGACTCAGCAACAGGTTTCCCAGGCAACAGCGGCGTTTCTTGCCAGTGATAAGGCGCTACAGCCGTTTAAAATACGGCTGGCAACCTTCGAAGAGCAGATGGAAAGCGCACAAAACAGCGCTCAGCTCGACATTCCTATGAATGGAATGGAAACCATGTCTAACGATTTAGACATGTTATCGAATTTAATGGCATCACTGAAATTTGAGGATGTCACGCAACAGACTTATATTATCGATGCGATTTCACAAATTTATGCACAATTAAATCAGTCACGCGCACGATTACAACAAAAACGTAAATCACAAAGTAGCGTCGAAACTGTTGCGCAATTCGGTGCTCAATTTCGTTTATTCAACCAAGGTATCACTAATGCTTTATCTCTCTCGACTGACCCTGAACGTTGTGATGACCAACTATCAAGACTATTAGTCCAATTAGAAGAACTTGAAAGCCAGTTCAGTAGCCATGACCAATTTCTCGATGATATCTTAGCCAAGCGCGAAGAGCTATTAGAGACTTTTGAATCACATAAACAGGCATTGCTCGATGATCGCCAGCGCCGTTCTCAAAACTTACAAACCGCAGCAGATCGTTTATTAGAGAGCTTACAGCGCCGTACTTTACGACTACAATCACAAGATGAATTGAATGCTTTTTTTGCCTCAGATCCATTAGTGGCCAAAACCCGTGAAATCATTGAAAAATTAAGAGAAATCAATGATAACGTTAAAGCGGATGACACCGATGCTAAGCTAAAAGCAGCACGCGACCAAGCCATCCGAACATTACGCGATAAAACAGATATCTTTGAAGATGGCGGTAATGTGATTAAACTGGGGCCCCGCCATCGCTTTAGCGTGAATACCCAGGAACCTGACCTAACCATTCTACCAAAAGAAAACCAGTTATGGTTGTATCTAACGGGTACTGACTTCCGGGAGCCTATCGACAACCCGCAATTGGCAGATTTACAACCTTACTGGTCAGCCACGTTAGAGTCTGAGTCAGATAGTGTTTACCGCGCAGAGTACCTTGCTTACTCAATCATCTATGCCGCAAGTAAACACCAAGATGGCCTTGACTATAATATACTTAAATCTGCGCTATCAGTCCCTGATAAGCTGGATAAAATAGTTCGCGATTTTGCGGCTCCCCGCTATAAAGAAGGCTATGAGAAAGGGATCCATGATCACGACGCCATCGCCATTTTGAAAAAGCTGATACCTGTTGGTGAAAGCGCAGATTTACTGCGTTATAACCCTACAGCACGGGCAATTGCTGCGATTTTCTGGGAACAGGCACAAACGAAGGAGTACCCTGCTTTATGGCCTGAGCGTGCCCGAACCATAATGAATATTCAGCAACTGTTCCACAATGACGATGCCTTACTTGATTTGCAAGCTGAAATCGAGGCGGATATCAGCCTCTTCTTGCAAGAGCACCCAATAGTTTGTGAAAGCTATCAACAAACTCAAGCCGCTGAATACCTTAGCTTTGCCCTGGCACGCACTCCCATCGACCTTGTCTACAGCAAATATGCGCGCGATCTTGTTTCTGCACTCCAGAGCAGATTAGAAGATGCACATATGTGGATCGATTTTAATCGTTCACAGCAAAACCTTGCAGGCCGTTACGCACAACGCTGGGCATTAATCAAAAATTGGTTACAGGGGCTGTGCTCTATGACTGAATTTGCTCATTTGATGCCATATATTCCAGGTGCCATCGCGATCATTATTTTAGATAAAGCGGCTTCCTCTCGTTACAGCGAAGCTGACCTTTATTTCAAAGTAAATGGCCTGTTAGGTGAGCACCCAACAATAGAAAATCAAACGCTCTCACTGAGTTTAGATAACTATTTCAGCCGCATGCGCCGCCAGCGCAAACAATTTATTCCTGCATTTCGCGAATATCAGTCATTACGTCAGCGCATAGTGACAGAAGAACGGCGTCGTTTAAAACTTCATGAATTCAAAGCTCGGCCACTCAGCTCTTTTGTGCGTAACAAATTGATTAACGATGTTTACTTGCCAATCATTGGCGACAATATGGCAAAACAAATCGGTGCATTAGGCGAAGGTAAACGTACCGATTTGATGGGGCTGCTACTCATGATTTCCCCGCCAGGCTATGGTAAGACAACATTAATGGAGTATATTGCCGATCGCTTAGGCTTGATTTTTATGAAGATCAATGGCCCGGCATTAGGTCATGATGTGCTGTCTCTGGATCCAGAACAAGCACCTAATGCAACAGCAAGGCAGGAGCTCGAAAAACTCAATTTAGCCTTAGAGATGGGTAACAATGTCATGTTGTATGTCGATGATATTCAACATACCCATCCTGAATTTTTACAGAAATTTATTTCGCTGTGTGATGGAACAAGACGCATAGAAGGTGTTTGGAAAGGACAAACCAAAACTTACGATATGCGTGGTAAAAAGTTTTGTGTGGTCATGGCAGGCAACCCATATACCGAATCAGGTGAAGTATTCCGCATTCCTGATATGTTAGCTAACCGAGCGGATATTTATAACTTAGGGGAAGTGTTAGGCGGTATGAATGAAGCCTTTGAATTAAGTTATATCGAAAATAGCCTAACGTCTAACCCGGTACTCGCTCCGCTTGCATTGCGTGATCTCAATGACCTTTATATACTGGTTGATAAAGCAATAGGTAAATCAGTTTCAACTAACACCTTAAGCTATCCATACTCAGATGCTGAACTCAGTGAAATTGTTGCGGTTATTAGCCGCTTGCTCACACTGCGTGATGTGGTATTAAAAGTTAACCAACACTATATTGCCAGTGCCGCGCAATCAGATAAATATCGCACCGAGCCGGCATTCCGCCTGCAAGGCAGTTATCGTAATATGAATAAATTAAGTGAAAAAGTTTCTTCAGTGATGAATGATGAAGAACTGGAACGCTTATTAGACGATCACTATCTTGGAGAAGCGCAGCTACTCACGACTGGCGCAGAAGAAAACTTATTAAAACTTGCAGAAATTCGCGGAATGTTAACCGAGCAAGAAGCCGCACGTTGGCAGAAAATTAAGCATGATTTTATGCGAAATAAAGCACTCGGAGGTGACAATGCCGATGTTGGTGATCGCGTTGTCGCTCAATTAGCCGATCTGGTTGAAAGCGTACAGGCACTTGGCCAACAATAAATATGAAACCTTAGTTATAAGTGAATATATCAGGCCGCTCTGTTCGGATTTTAATGGGTTTGTTGCAAATAATGGCCGGGGTAACATCCGGCCATTTTCTGCTAAAAATGCTAGCTTCGTTAACCATCAACCAATACAGATTTTATTTGCGGAGGAGCATCAATAGTTCGTTCGGTAATCCCCTCCCTAATGAGGCATGAACAAAAAACACACTAATTTATTATTTGCAACAAACCTGGCTAACTTAACCATTTAATATAAGAGATCTTATATGAATAAAAAATGCAATTTAAACAAGGTAAATAGTAGTCAAAAAAAACCTATATACCGATACTTTTTTATATCAATCGCAATTGGATTATCAATTGGGTTATATAGTTCGATTGTTTATTTGTATAATTCACGTGATGTGCTCTTTTCAGCAGTTATTTTCATGGTTTTTTTCATTGTGAGCTTATTCTTTGCTGGTACTTTTGAGACTTTAATAAGATTAATTATTTCCAAGGATATTTCATTTATTAAAAGAGATTCGTTTGTTTTTTTTACATTTAATTTTTCAGCGCTAATAGTCACCCTTGCTGCCGCTATTATTTACTTTCCTCAACATGGGTCGACAGGTTATTTTAATAGCTGGGAGTTCGTATCTGTATTGCTTCTATTCTCTATGTCAGTGGTTACATCATTTTTTTTGGCTGTTTTTTTTGTTATTATTGACAGCGTAAAGAAATATCTTTTTACTGCGTTAATAATGCTGTCGTTTTCATTATGCCTTTACCTTAACAATATATATGACGCATCTTGTATTTTTTTATATTTATCTGGTATCATGGTATCTTGTTGCCTGGTTATTTTTTATTTCAGACGTAAATTAACCTGAATGTTATAAGCCGCAGATTTATGAAGGTTTTTGCTTGCATTTTACCGGAAGTTAAATAAAGATGACTTAAGTATTGACATATCCTTCATTGAATAACAAGACCGTTTTTGAATGAAAAATCTATCACTGCTGGACAAAAATTAGCCTTGGCGATTATTTACGACAAACCCAAATTTATTAAACTACGACAATACTCACTGGTGGCAGCAAAGGTCAAATTCAATTACAATCCCTGATAACTCTTTTTATTTATCAGGGTGAACTTAGATGTTTATTTACTTTGTTCAGAAACGGTGCCCGCCTTCAGCGGGATAAAACACGATGGTATCCTATCATCTCAGTGTAAAAACTGGCAGGAGGACAATACACTAAGGAGTTGATTGAGCAAGGGCCAATTATTGCTGCTATTTATCGACATGATTGTTATCAATGGAGTGGTTTCATCCATCATCGTATTGAAATAGCAGTTTAGCAGGTCTGGAAATGTGCATAGAGCAAAGTATAAAAGACGAGAAGGGAGTTTACTGGAAATAGAGCGGCTTTGCCGCGATGTTCATGCCAAAGGTGTGCTTATGTTCAAAGATGATTACGTCATCAAGCAGGCAGGCCAAGCACTTAAAAAATAAACAAACAGGAGAAAAAACATGATTAAAAAAATATTTAATAAATTTGTATTGGCTCTATTACTCACTATTTCATTTTCAACATTGGCAGATTTTAATTCAACGTTAAAAGCGGCAGAGCAAGGTGATGCTAAAGCTCAAAATAATTTAGGCTTGATGTATTACAATGGAGAAGGCGTTCAGCAAGACGACTTTAAAGCCTTTGAGTGGTATACAAAAGCGGCTGAGCAAGGTGATGCTAAAGCTCAATTTAATTTAGGCTTGATGTATGATAATGGAGAAGGCGTTCAGCAAGACGACGTTAAAGCCTTTGAGTGGTATACAAAAGCAGCTGAGTAAGGTGATGCTAAAGCTCAAAATAATTTAGGGTTTATGTATGATAAAAGCCAAGGTGTTAAAGAAGATAAATCAAAAGCTAAGCATTATTATGCTTTAGCTTGCGATAATGGTAGTCAAATTGGTTGTGATAATTACCGAAAATTAAACAAGTAAGGGATCCATTCCCGAACAAAATGCAACAAAGTGACCCACAGAGCGGATAGGATTATCTGGCTGAACGGGGGATTTCAGTTCACCGTTCAACCATTTATCGTTGGTTTATCCAATGTAGTAGTCAACTAAAACTGACCATGGTTTTAGTATTTTTCTGGTATCAGTTTTCTGATTCGTTTAATGGTAATCCACCGTTAAAAATAGGGAAATTACCATACGATAATCTCTTTTGGGATAGATTCTTAGTGCCAGGATGGAAAAACTTATAATCAACAATGTATGCACCGATAGAGCCCATTTTTGTTGTAACCCATACCATACCTGTGTTTTCCTTGGTTTTCGATTTTGGATTACTAATGCAAAATGAAACCCACTGCCCCGTATAGATTTCTTTTAACCGTATACCATATTCACATCGACCAGATTTAATACGTGGTGGTCCTGGTGAGAAAAATTCATATTCTGTTTGGTAGTGAATTGTTTGGTCTAGTGATAAATAAACAAGCACATTAAAAGTTGGAAAAGTTAGCATAAGACCAAGGAAGCAGTCCCGATAAAAATCACCAAATACATATTTTGATGGACGGTAAAAAGGGGGCCAAATGTATTGAACGTCCGGAAACGCCTGCCGCAGATTAACGCATCATGCATAAAATCAACCGACCAGCTCTGATTCAGTGCCTCCGGCGTTGCCAGTGGTGCCGGATTACGCACAGGCAGACGTTGTTTGCCTTTACGGCGAAAGTTCAGCTTCAGCAGACAATAGATCCGGTGAACGCGCTTATGATTCCACCCGTTGCCCTGCCTGCGCAGGATCTGAAACAGCTTTTTAAACCCGTAACGGGGATAACGTTCTGCCGCCTCTGTCAGCGCCTGTATCACCGGTTCATCCCGCCGGGTATCCGGTTTGTAAAAATACACCGTTCTGCTCAGCGATAAGGCCCGGCAGGCGTGACGGATGCTCATCGAATACTGTTCGATAAGATAGCTGACAAGCTCCCGCTTTACCGCTGTTTTTAAAGCTTTTTTTCGATAACATCCTTCAGAGCCCGGCACTCAAGACTCAGGTCAGCAAACATCTGTTTTAAACGCCGGTTTTCCTCTTCAAGATCTTTTAATTTTTTAATATCAGACGCTTCCATTCCGCCGTATTTGGCTTTCCAGTTATAGTAGCTGGCTTCGGATATACCGGCTTCGGATATACCGGCTTCACGGCAGACATCTTTGACTGTCCGTCCGGCTTCGACGGATTTCAGAACGGCGATAATCTGATGTTCAGTAAATCGGGCTTTGCGCATAGCGATCTCCTCAGAATACATATCAGTATGGATGAAGATCTCTGAAAGTGAATGGGTCTTTTTTCCGGGATACTTACATCCTGTCGAAATGGAATCTTCAAGGCGTTGCAATGCAATTTTACATCTGGTATCCAAACCATGAGATGTGCCATTTTGAATACTTTGTGATAATTTATCCGCCTTATTAAGAAGCCTCTCTCTTTCTAAGCCTTTCGAGTGTTTGGCTCTTGCCAATTCAAGTTCTGCACGTGAGTGTTGAATTGTCAAATTGTGTGGACCGTAATTCTCTGCTTTATTTAATAACTCTTCCGCCATAATATAATTTGGTGAACTACCCCGCATTTTAAATATAGCATACTGTTGATAGTAATAGTCATCATTACCACAAACATCGATAACACCTGAGTATATATTTTCAATATACTCTGTCGTCCTGAACACATCAGAAAGATGTCTATATTTAATCAATTCACGGAAAACCGTCCTATCAGAGCTGAATCCTATATCTAATGAGAGAAGAATGCTCATATATGTCTCGAATCTTTCTAACTCATTATGGAGTGAATGATCAAAAACCATATTTGCAATTGTCGGATGTCTTGCTGTATAGACGATATCTTGAACTGAAGAATTATTAATAACTTGTACTATTTTTTCAAGTGGTTCAAAGAATTCTTTTTTAAAATCATCAAAACTTATATCATGAACTCTTTTAATAACACCAGCTCTAACAGGAACATGAAACTGATTCATCACGCAAATTGTTCTATACATTAACTGGGCTTTTCTAGGAATTATATTGTCATATTCATTTCTAATAATTTCACTAAAAGGTTTACCCATAGTTACTTCATGTAATGCCACTAATAATTGGCGATTAGATTTTAAAATAAACTCCTCAACCCTTTCTTTTTTACTTTTATTTTTCAAAACACCAAGAGAGTTATTAACCTCTAACTTATTGATCAACGTTTCTATTTCACTGACAGATAGATCTCTAAGATTAAAGCTATCCGTGAGTAAATTATCTAAACTACTACACTCAATATTCCACTCATTGTTTCTTTCAGTAACTATACAAGTCAGTTTAAGTGATGACCGACTAAACGTGTTACTCAAATGCATCAGTTCATGAACATGCAAAGATGCTCTATCAACAAAAAGAAATATCCGTTCACCGACTTTTTCTGCCAACTCTATAAGAGTATTTACAGGGATTTTATCTGGTGATTCGAAAAATAAACAAATTTTCCGAAAATCTATCGATGAGTCCCATGCAAGCCTTTTAAGAAAAACAGTTTTCCCCGACCCAGCACTTCCTGATATATTATACAACTCGAAGTTTTTACTTCTATCTACTTCGTCTGTAAGGATTACCTCAGATAATATTTCATCAGCAATTCGTCTCCTTACATCGAGTTCCGAAGATATGGCAGACCATCCTTGTGAGAATCCTCTATAAAAAAGCTTTGGATTAGTTTGCTCTATTGGAATCTGTTCGTGAATGTAAGTTAATGATTTTTCTAAGTCCCTGAATGCTGAATCAGACAATACATAATCATTAGATATAAATACTCTTTCTATAGGATGTTGTCTAGGAATCGCTCCAAATCCTATTTCAATATCAGAAATTTCATAACTTAGCTGAGAAATGAAGGAATCGATCGTTCCTGATATTAGATGAACTCGCTTTACCTCCCACATTCTTTGTTGTCTTTCACTAAACCCATCCACCAAACAATAATATCTAGGTCTGCTTTCTGACATCCCTTCAATTTCTTTAAGGATGTATTTAATATCATTATCCTCTAAGCTACTCCCAACAATAAGTATAGTTTTGTTATAGCCAACTTCTTTCATTCTTTCGAAAAAAACAGTTCTTTCATTCCGACTATTTATATATTGCTCAGAGCTAATCAAAATTGGCGAGTCAATATCTGAAATCTTAGTAATACATCCATGTAATTTAACGTATGCAACATCCTCTGGCATTTTCACCAATGAGTCAATTCTGTCACTTATCTTATAAATAGGTACTAGTCGTTGTTTGTTTTTTGTAGCACTAGAATATATCCTTTCAATTATTAAATTGTAGTTAGTTGAATATATAGAAACCCAATTGTATTCAGATATTTTTTGTTGTTCTAATGATGGGCTATATCCCCAATATAAATTTTTCAAGTAATCTTGTACCGTACCGAGGTCATTTTCAGCCACGACAATATCAAAGATACTGGAAAGATCTAGATTTTTCTCATCACCACCTAGGAAATGATCACAAAGCTTATATTTTAATTGTTCATCTGTTAATAAGCCTTCATTCTCATTATTTTTTGCTTCAGAGAAAGCCTGCCCTCCTAGAAACAATACTATATTACCACGTTTAACTTCATCTATAAGATATGATGGTATTTCCATTTTTTGAACCCTGTATCTTTACTTGAAAATTTCATATTGTAGTTTACAGTATCACAGAATGAATCCGCTAGGCTTCATGCGGAGGAAGCTGACTCAACTGCAGAGCTGCCCGTATTCCCAGTGCGTTCAGTCGTTCTGACAACTTACGGCAATTCCCCACACATGGGATTGTTGCAAATAATAGCTTGAACTTCTTTTTGCTCAACAGTGATAAATGTTTCACGTAAAAACACTCTCTACATTGAATAATTAATTGATAAAGGCAGATCGCTCCCGTACCCTAAACTTGGGGTCGTCATGACGGATCCAGTAATCAAACTGGCCTTTATTCAGTTTTCACAAGGTTTCAAATCCCTGCATTGTTGACCAAGCTAGCTTCACCGATTTTAAACCGCCTGTAGCGATAATCAATTTTTTAATCGGCATATGGTCGGATTCAATACGATTATTAAGAATTTTGAATTGCCATTGTTTCACATCATGACGAAGTTACCTTCTTTAATTAAGCGGACAATCGCATAATCGTAAGCGGTGTGTTGTCAGTATTGAATATTTAAAACTGTCACTCAGTAGAGTAAGCTTTTAATACCCGTTTAACTAATTCATAGGCAGCATACCGGTTACATTTCATGGCAGCTATACTGCATGCTGACTACATTCGAGCCCCTCATGCAGCATCACTGAAGAGTTAACGTGCTTCGATACCGGATCCAATTTTCAAATGCCGGTTGATTTCACCATTATCAGACTCGGACATAACCCAATACCTGCCTTTGTCTCCACATTGGGTTGAACCGATTTTCACCTAGTTCTGCAGAACGCCGGAACCCACAGTACAAAACAAAGAAACAAGCAGTATTTCAGAGGATAGCGGCTTTTATTAAGAAATTTAAAGGTGCCTGAGTCTGCCGTCCGGGCAGCAGAAACAGAGCTGAATATGGCGTTTATATCTGCATGCACAAACTCCTCCTTCCCGTCACACCGATAACACAAATCAGTGAAATATCCCGGTTTCGTCTGTTTGTGATTACCTGAACAGAGAGGACATTAAGCGGATTTTACAACTTCCGTTTGGCTGTGAATTTTTATTGTTATTATTCATTGCATTATATTACTTTTGTACTTTGTTACATATTTTATTCTGTGATCTGAAAAAAAATTCCTTTTTTCTTATTATTTACAACACGTTAGATAACTATGTTAAAAAACGTAGCGATTTGTTTCTTTTGTGATCTGAATCATTTTGCCACACCACTCTCAATTTACCTCTCCTAGAAGTCAAATATCCTGTTTTTGCAACGATTTTAACTTAAGTGACGGATCCTGTGAGATACAAACGACCCCCGGCTGTTTACAGACCGGTAAGTGAAATTTATTATCTCCCGACTCAACACCATGCGCACTGGCTGATGACTACACATTGTCGGATAACTTATTGTTATCATTTTATATTATAAGGAATTTACTATGCCAACTCCGTGCTATATCGCCATCGAAGGCAAAACCCAGGGCAACATCACTGCCGGTGCCTTTACGGCTGAGTCTGTCGGTAACATCTATGTGCAGGGTCATGAAGATGAGATGCTGGTACAACAGTTTGACCATATCGTCACCGTTCCGACGGATCCGCAGTCCGGTCAGCCGTCCGGACAGCGTGCGCACCGTCCGTTCAAATTCACCGTGGCAATGAACAAAGCCGTTCCGCTGCTGTACAACGCCCTGGCATCCGGTGAAATGCTGCCGACTGTTGAACTGAAATGGTACCGCACCTCGGTTGAAGGTAAGCAGGAGCACTTCTTCACCACCGCGCTGGAAGATGCCACTATCGTCAATATCGACTGCAAAATGCCGCACTGTCAGGATCCGTCCAAATCGGATTACACGCAGCTGATTGAAGTCTCACTGTCCTACCGCAAAATCAGCTGGGATCACACCGTTGCAGGTACCTCCGGTGCTGATGACTGGCGTGCGCCAATCGAAGCATAATGTACTGATTGACACCACAAATCCCGTCCGGGGTTTGTGGTTTTTTTTTGCTTTATGACAGAGAACACCGGTCTGCCGGGTGTTCATCCGCCAGACTTGTTCCGGAGCCGGTATGTTTGCTGAAGATCCCAACAAAAATAAGGCGGCAGATATTGCCGCACTGAAAGACTCCCTTGTTCAACAGCCGGTACAGTCGGCGTTATCGCTGCTCTCCGGCAGTTCACCTTCCGGGCTGGTGTTTACCTGTAAAATCGGCCGCTTACCGGAGCAGACGTTTCAGGTCACGGAGTTTTCCCTCAGTGAATCCCTGTCCTCGCTGTTTTCGCTGACCCTCAGCGCGGTCAGCCTGCTGCCGTCGATCACCTTTGAGGAGCATCTCGGCTCCGCCGCGTCACTGACGGTCACCCGTGACGGCGTCAAAGTCCGTACCGTGCAGGGACTGCTGGCCTCTGCGGAACAGGGCAACACCGACGGCAACAGAACCTGGTATCACTTTCTGATCCGCCCGGAAATGTGGATCATGACCCTTAACCAGGACAGCCGCATCTTCCAGAAACAATCGGTACCGGAAGTGCTGGCGACATTACTGAAAGAAGCCCATGTCAAAAGTGACCTGAAATTCTATCAGGACGAACTGCATCAGAAACGGGATTACATCACCCAGAAGCGGGAATCCGCCTATGATTTCTGGTGCCGTCTGGCGGCCGAAGAGGGGATTAACTTCTGGTTCGAGGAAGGCCCGAAACTGTTTTACAGTGACAATCACCTTGGTATGACTGCCGGTATTCACCTGACCTATAACCCGCAGGCGGATACCGATACCCGTGACAGTACGGCCTTTTCATGGCGCTACGCCGAACAGCTGTGCAGTGATGTCATTATCCAGAAAGATTACAACCCGGATCGTCCGTCTTATCCGTTTCAGCATGAAGTGACCGGTGAGGTGCATAAACAGCATCCGGTGTATGAAAGTTACGGTCGTTACCGTGATGATGAAACTGGTAAGCCGTTCACCCGGCTGCGTTACGAACAGTCACAGAATGAGCGTCAGACCGGCACCGCAGGCACCAACTGTTTTGCCCTGATGCCCGGTAAAATTTTTACCCTGAGCAACCACCCGTCGGCGGTGATGAATCAGCCGTGGCAGGTGATTACGGTTACTCATCGTGGTACCCAGCCGCTGGCGGATAACAGCGGCGGTGAAGGGACAACGTTCAGCAACACCGTGAAGTTTATCCCCGGCACCCGCGAATGGCGGCCGCCGTTCCGTTTCCGCCCGCAGGCGGACGGCGACGAGCTGGCAACGGTGGTCGGCCCGGAAGGGGAAGAGATTTACACCAACGAACAGGGCGCGGTGAAAGTCTATTTTCACTGGGATCGTTACGGCAGACCGGATCACAGCGCTTCCTGCTGGGTGCGGGTGGCAATGGGCTGGAACGGCAGCGGCTATGGTTTCTCCGCCGTGCCGAGGATCGGGCAGGAAATTATCGTCTCTTACCTTAACGGGGATATTGATCGCCCGATTATCACCGGTTGTACCTATAACGGCCGTAATTCACCGCCGTCGGCATTCCCGGGCAGTAAAACACAAACGGCTTTCCGGACACAAACCCACAAGGGCGAGGGATTCAACGAACTGCGCTTTGAGGATGAAAACGGGAAGCAGCAGGTCTTTATTCACGCCCAGCGGGATATGGACACGGTGGTACTGAATGACCGCAGTACGCTGGTTAAGGCAAACCACAGTGAGCGGATTGAGAAAGATCAGAGCATGACCGTTCTGGGTCAGCGGACTGAGGTGATCGGGGAAAACAACAGCGAAACCGTCGGTCAGCATAAAACCGTGGCGGTGGGAAATACCCTGTCAGTGACCGCCGGTGATGTGATCGAACTGCGTTGCGGTGCCAGTGTATTACGGATGGACAGCGCCGGGCGGGTAACGATCAACGGCACTGAATTCAGCTTCGAAGCCAGTGGTCCGGTGCAGATCACCGGCAAAGATGTGGATATTAACTGAGGAGGAATCAGATGGAATTTCGCAACCTGACACCATTTTCAGTGATGAATTACAAAATGCTGGATACTGATGATAAAGAACATCATGTTATTGCGATGAAAGTAAAATATTCGTTAGTTCATTTCTCTGATGATATATACCAGGCAAAAATAGAAACTAATGAAAGTCTCTGCATACAGGATCAGTATTTATCAGCACCTCTTTGCAGCGGAGTCAGGAGTGAAAGTGATCTCTCACCTTTCAAACCATACTGTGATGTTATCATTATCGGCTCTGCAATAGCCCCGGATTCAAAGCCTGTAACACAATTTCCGGTATCTTTAACCGTTACTGAAAACAATATAAGGCTGATTGACAAGACAATAAATATTTTTGGCAAACGTTGTCTGAAAAAAATAAATGAGCGCTGGGAATTACAGAGTCCGGAGCTATTTACCACCCTGCCATTAGGGTATGAATATGCCTTCGGAGGTGAATGTAAAATATATACTGACGAGCATTATAACAAAATTGATGAGCACTACTTACTTTCCGAAAATAACCGGCGTTTTCATCCTGAAAATCCACGGCCACCAATTGCTCATGGTTATCATCCGTTCAATCCGGCAGGAAAAGGCTATATACAAAATTGGTATATAAAAGCAAAGGATATTGACTATATTGAAATTCATCGTATAGAAGACATTAAATATCCTTTTGATATCAATGAATATATTAATGTGATAACGGCTGACAAAGATTTAAATGCTCCTTGTTTTATGCCTGCCGGTTTTGGCGTAATTACCCGATCCTGGCAACCCCGGCTCAGCAAAGCCGGTACGTATGATGATACATGGATTAATAACAGGCATCCTTATCTGCCAAAGGATTTTGATTTTAATTACTGGAACAGTGCCCCGGCAGATCAGCAAATCTCTTATCCGGGAAATGATATCACTATCCGTGTAACAAATATGACGCACAGTGGTTCCTTACAGGTAACACTACCGGGTCACAGAGCATTCCTGTTGGCCAGACTGGAGAATGGTCCGATTCTTCCCGTAGCGCTCAATTTAGACACAGTTATTCTGGATACAGACACACTGAGTTTGTTACTCACTTTTCGTCAGAAATTAAGTACCGATTTGCCTCTTCGTGTACTTGAAGCGCGCTTTGAGACTAATCTGAACGCACCACTTTTCAGTGTCTCACTGCCTGATAAAAATACAGGAGATAAACATGGCTGATAATTATTTAGCCCGGCAGGATAGTGAATGGTTGGTTATAGGTATATTACCTGATGTATGTAAGACACCGGTAGGTTCTTCAACGCCTCCGGTGCCTTATCCGGTTATTGCTAAATTAGATAATGCAATAAAAGCGGTTCCCTCTGTTAAAGCTAACGGTAAGCCTGTTGTTGTATTTTCTCAAAGTTTAATACCGGAAACAATCGGTGATCAGGCAGGAATAGCAAAAGGCGTCAAAAGCGGTACGGTTGGTGGCAAATGTTACCCCAAAGAACATTCGGGAAGTTTTTTTGTACAAGGTTTGCCTGTATTACGGCATGGTGATGAGTTCTGGATGAACGGAAAATAAGGACTGATTTTCATATGGATGAGGATATTGATAATATTACGGTTACGGCGCGGGCTGATGATATTTTACCCAGTCCGCCGATAGAAAATATTCTATCCGATGTGAATACCTGGAAAGTATTTCGTCTCAGTAATGAAGACCGTATTGATTCCGAAAAAGGAATTGCCGTTGATTTATATAACCGGCAGGACGAAACAATTTTTTGGGGAGATTACAGCGAGTCAGAATATATTGCTTTACGGCATGAATATCCGGAATTAGGTTTACCCGTCATTGATCCCTCGGGCGGTTACTCAGTTGAAGGAAAATCTCTGGTTAGAGATGGTAATACAACCGGTGTTATCCAAAATCAGGCTCCGGTGAAAAACGTTTCACCTGCAAATGCAAATCCGGTTGTTGCGACAGAAAATGATGATGAAGCCGAATTTTGGACAGATGTTCTTGATGGTGTACAGGTAGGGCTTGATATTGTCGGATTGATACCGGTTGTCAGTATTGCTGCTGATGGGCTTAACGCTCTGATTTATACTGCACGCGATGATTATGGTAATGCGGCATTGTCAGCTGCTGCAATGGTTCCTTTTGCAGGATGGGGGGCAAAAGGCGCTAAATATGCAATGAAGGCTGAAAAAGCAATTATAAAATCAGTAAAAACAGAAAAATCAGCAATCAAAGCAGAGCAGCAGGTGGTTAAAAAAGGGAAAGATAAAGCCGGAGCAAAAATAAAACCCACAAAACTACCGAAGAAAAAACTGAAATGTTTTTTTTCGTACATGAACAAAAAATTTCAGAAAATGTTACCGGCAGATAAGAAAAAATTCCTGAAAGAATACAGCAGGCAATTAAAAAGACAGCAGGATGCTATTAATGATATGACGGCTACAGAATTTATGATAGCCCGTAAGGCATATAAAAAAGAAGGCCGAAATAAGCTAGCAAAAAAAATGCAGGATGATTATAGGGACGACCGAACTCAGGAAATAGAAGCATCAATAATTGAAACATTAAGAAAACAAGGGGCTCCTGTTGGAGATATCAAAAAAAGAGCTAAAAAACGTACAAAAGAAATTATGGATAACATGGCGGCATTGCATGAACCTGATATGGTTGCTGGTGGATGGAACGATCCAAAACCCAGCGGGCTGGGTAACACTAAGGTAAACAGTTCGATTGGAGGGGCATGGACCAAATCGGTTAAAACAATAGATGATGTTACAGGTAAGCCAATAAAAGAAAGTCGCATAATCACGATGGAAAAAACAGCAAATGATGCTATAAAAAATGGTCAGGGTAATGTTAAAATGAACATTGAATTAGAGGTTTGTCGGGGAAAAGGAAAATAAAATGCGTGATGAAGCTTTTAGTCTTTTTATTGATGAAGTTGGTGAAGCCACTACATCTCGGTATGTTCCTGAAACAGAGATAGAAAAGTGGAAGGGAAAGTTACCGCCATTGTTGTTGAATTATTGGCGTGATGAAGGCTGGAGTAGTTATCATAATGGGCTGTTAACAATAGTAAATCCGGAAGAATATGAAGATGTTGTTGATGAATGGTTGGAAGATACATATTTAGAAGAAATCGATGTTTTTCATGCGATTGCTGTCAACGGATTTGGTAATTTATATTTATGTGGCGAAAAAACAGGTCGTTGTGTTACTATTTCATCATCATATAATACTCTTATTGTTAATAAAAAGTCATTAAAAAATAAACAGAATGATGTGAATTTAGATTTTGGGATTGAATCATTTTTTATTAGCTTTGATATTGGGTATCAAAATAAAAAGGGGTTATTTGAAAAGGCAGTAAAGAAATTCGGGCCTCTCGGTGATTATGAAATATTTGGATTTGAACCAGCATTAATTTTGGGCGGTGAATTAGATATTAAATATATTCAAAAAGTAGATGCACGTATTCATTTATCTATTCTTGCTCAGCTTGCAGACCCTGAAATTGATGAGATAAGTGTTTGATTTTTTTAAGGAGTGGTGTGATGAGGGATCACTATTTCGATTCACTGATTAAAGAGCTCGGAGAAGCGACCACTTCCCGGTATGTTTCTCAGGCTGCTATACAGAAATGGGGACGCACTCTTCCTGAGAAACTGCTTAGCTACTGGAATGATGAAGGTTGGAGTAGTTATAATAATGGTCTGTTTTCTCTTGTTGATCCATCACTGTATCATGATGCTGTACTTGAATGGTTAGATGAAACCTATTTAATTTCAATGGATAATTTTCATGTTATTGCTTCTACAGGATTTGGTGATTTTTACTTGTTTGGTGAAAGGTATGGTTTAATATGTAAAATATTATCCCGGAGTGGTGTCATTGAGGTTTTTTCTAATTCAATTAAGTTAACTGAAAAATTGTTAAATAGTCATGTGGAAAGTCTGATTCAATCAATTACAAAAGAAAATATTGATAAGGATTCTCTATTTGATAAATTAATTAATCGGTTTGGTACTTTGGGTGAAAATGAAATTTTTTGTTTTGAACCGATGGTTAATGAAATAAATAATTCGAAATTTCTGTCAGCAAGAAAGATTAATGCTGTAGATTATTTAATTGAGTTAAGACATATCATAAAACCGGTAATTTTGCATGTATAATTTATTGTATCCATAATCTCAGCATATCCCGGTCAACTCTGTCAACAATCGTTAAGGTTACTTGGTTGGCTCCTGCGCTTCTGTTCTTGGTTTTGCTGTGACGTAGAGCTACTTTACAGCAGCTTACCAAACTGAAAAAGTCATTCATGTGGCTAAAAAATTCAGCTTGGGTAGCTGGTGCCGGAGGCTATACCAAAGAAACAATGGAAGCAGGATATCTGAAGCCCTGCACAACAGCAGGCAAAGTAATGGTATACCAGAAAGCTTTGCGAAGGCAATAAAACGGGATTACACTATATGCATTATATCAAAACCGGACAGCAGGACTGCCTTGGCTAACCCTGCTATGATGTGCAGTCATTACTATAAACATCATATGCACAGTATCCTGGTATACCACTTATTGTGAGAATATATACGCAGAAAATCATTATCATCGTAAGAGAAAATATGAGCCTGGATATACAGGTCAAATCAACCGTGGTTTTAATTTGACCCATTTTCTTTAAATTTATTTATCTTTCAAAGAAAGCATATTCAGGTTGTTCAAAATAACTATTGCTCACTATGAATTTATTCTGATACTCACGAATAGAAAGGTTTTTTTCATTGCAATAAGATAACTCAATATTAATTCCCGATATTCTATCAGATAATTCATTTGCTATGCTTACATTAGATATTGCAGATAGCAATTCCTTTATTTTATCAGCATTCATATTTTCAAATGAAACGGGATTGTTTCCGTTAAAGAGCATGTCGTTTAATAACTTGGCTCTATTTTTAAAAAACGTGTTTTTCTTTGTTTCGCTTCCGCTTTTAATTATTCCGAATATATAAGATTTGGCAATGTCATTGTCAGAACAAACACTATCTTTAGTAAAGTTAATTAGATCGGATTGCGTTCCTGTACCTGCAAGGATTGAGTACTTATCATGTATTATGCTTGATTTTATATTATCACTATCAGATACTTCAATCATTGCCTTATCACTTTCAAAACTTTTATTTGATTTTAAGAAAAGATCGAATATGACTTCTCTGTCATGTTCATTAACCGATGTGTAACTATCTAATGACATATAAGCAGATGCTAAGATGTTAAAATTAAAAATTTCATTTTCAGCGATAGCTGAGCGTAGCCTTTCAATTAATGGATCATGCTGTATAACTTTCATTACATCAATACATGTTGATGTGCTATCAAAATAGTTTATTGTTAATCCCTGGGTTAAATAAATGACTTTTAATAAAGACACAGTGCTTTCTAAAAATTCATTTATTTTACAGTGGCTTGATGATGATATGAGGGTGGACATTTCATTCGGTATATATCTCACTATTTCTAGAATTATTTTCTTTATCTCTTTGTCATCTTCGTTTAATAAGAACGCATCTCTTAATTTTATCAGAGATATTGATAAATCTGTTTTGTTTGATACGCTGACAATTTCATTTATTCTTGAATTTAGCTTTTTAAAGTTGAGGTCAATCATCTCTTGTGTTTTTTTTATTTCAATATTTGTCAGGCTGACTTCATTCAGTATTTTGTTTGTGTTTTGTAAGTTTTTACTCCCGTAATAAAATGTGGCGCCTAAGTTTATTGCTGATATGGCTAAATTAGCACAACTCAATAGATTGCTGGTTTGAATTAGTGATGGTTTGTTTTTTGTTTCTGCTTCACCACTTTCTCTAAGCCAGCCAACAATAGTTTTTTTATCTTTTGTTACAATAACTCCGCCTACTCTTTCATAAATACCACTTTTTAATCCATCACTTATTTCTTGTGGAATGTCCAATAAGACACTTAATTTATTCATCAACAGGTCCTTATTATTTTGGGGAGGATTCTGGTCCGCCATCTGACACTAAGCCACTTTTCTTAGCTCCGCTGATACAACCGAGGGTTGTTTTAAACATCGATGCTTTCGGGAGCTGCTGTTCAACGTGCTTTGATATGTTATTAATTATTTTCTGCTGCGGGCCCTCTCAGGGGGCCGTATCGATACGATATAACCACCGGGAGCCCGAGTTCTGCATGTCATTTCTGTTAAAAGTGTATAGAGTCGTTTTAATTTTTTGAGTATGTGCCTGAACCTTTGTTAGTTGTGACCGTTATTTCCATAATTTGACAACTTTTCGGATATTCATAGCGGATAGACTGACCATAATGCAATTTTTTGTTTCCTGTTGGGGCCATGACTTTTTGGCAGTTACCCCGGTTTACAATAACGTCATCAATTATTATTTCATCGGTTAATGATACAATATTTATATATTTATAATACAACCCTTTGTGAACAATGTTTTCCCGTAAACCTTCCTGTATTTTTATAGGAAGTTGCTCTGCATATGTTATTGATGAAAATAATAATGCAGATAGCAATAATGTATATTTTTTCATGCTTTACCTTATGTAGTATATTTAACCATTATGTTTGGTGGGTGGGTTTTTAATTTCGTTTTTTTTGATTAGCGTCATTTTAATTTATGACTCTTTGATTATAAAAATAGTAATAATTTTTATTATTTTTATTATTTTTATTATTTTTATTATTTTTATTATTTTTATTATTTTTATTATTTTTATTTTACTAAAATAAGCCGGAATAATACCGGCTTACTTTTTACAAAAAGAGAGTATTTAGCTGTTTAAGAGAGCCATTCTTTCTGTTGTTTTTTCAACCATTCATTATAATAGTCTGAATATTCCTCATCCCGTCCACCAGTCTCTTCAATCCACTCTTCATATTCCTGACTGTCTTTAAAGTCTTCTGACATGATTTACTCTCCAAAAATATCGCCTATATACAAACAGACAAAATTAGATGCTTCAAGTGACAGCATAGCGAAACCTGACAGAGAGTTAAAATCGTTATTAACGATCGAAATAATGAAATTGATCTGTATTTTCTATCAACAATAACGATCAAAATATTAAAACCAATAGTTACTGGCTATCAATTGGTTGTTGTCGATCGGTATCGCAGATCAATTCATATTAAGGCAGAGATAAAAGCGTCAACATAATCAATGGCGTAAAAAATAGCGAAAATAGCTGATAATGTTGGTTTTTTATAATCTGTGAGTGAGCCGCTGACCTGATGCTGACAAAGATGATGGTATTTTGTCTGTGGATAACGGTACTCAGCTAAAGTGTTGTGAAGGTATTTGCATATACCTGTATTATCCGA
>NZ_JAODZS010000045.1:0-28192 GCF_029835375.1 Morganella sp. GD04133
CATGACGAACATCAGTTTCAAAAATCATAGTCATACAATTTGGGTCGCAATATAAATGGTCAATAATATCTCCTGGTCGCCCAAATCCTTTATAGTTAATAGTGCCCGTTGTAACCTTTCCTCCTAATAAGCTGGAATGAACCATCAGTGCTTTAATGCGTTCAGTTGGAACTTCAATTTTTCCACCTTGAGATAAAAAATGATGTAGATGAGCGGCTATACTCGCTGCGATTGGAGTGGCAAAACTTGTGCCAACAGTTTCGCAAAGTGTATTATTTGGTCCCAATGATAATATACCTATCTGAGCAAATGTACCTTTAGCTGTAATATTGCCCCCATAATGAGTAATCTCGGGCTTTGGAATACAACTAGGACCTGGGCCAATACGGGAGAATGGAGAGGCTTCATCAATACGACTCAAAGCTAATGGTGATTCCTTATGTGCTAAGCTACCGACTGTCAAAGCTCTGATGGAGTCCCCTGGTGAGGAAATTCGATTGATGCCAGCATGGGTTCTTGTTGTTGGCCATTGCTCATGATTATTTTGATTACCTGCCGCGACAACAAACAGGCACCCATATTTATCATGCATTTCATCCAAAAAATGAGCAAAATCAGAGAAATCGGTGTTATGGACAGGATCATTACCACCTAAAGAAAGATTCCAAACTTTAACCTGAGGATATTTAGGAACAATATCTTGGATAATAGCAACTAATTCGTCCTCAGTTGTCGTTCCACCTTTAGGGAATACGTTTACATCAACAATTCTGGCGTGTGTACTAGGGAATCGAGTATCTTGATGGTTTAAACTCTGACTATTTACAATTAATGACGCTACCATTGTCCCATGGCTATAATCTTCAAAACCATTTGGTACATAGCTTTCTCGTGCAATTACCCATGGAGAGATTAGTGAGCTATTAGGGCAAATACCGGAGTCAATAATGCCTACAATAGGATAGTCAATATCTTCTTGTGGGGCTGGAAATAACTGTTCATTAGCAACTCCTATTGAAGTATTTTGTAAATACATGTCACTTAGTTTGAATTCCGGTATGGTCGAAATAGAACGTAAACCTATAAATTTTGACAAGCGTTTTACTGTATCTTTATTTTCGGTTGCTATCGAAATAAGATCACTGTTGCTACCATAATTAAGCTGCTTTAGCTGAATATTATTTTCACCAGCAAATTTATCAAGTGCAGATTTTAGGGTTTTATTTTTATCATCATTTTGGTGGTCGAAGAGCCTAATTTTTAATTTTCGCCCTTGTTTTATAGCAGAAACGATATAGTTTAAATCATGATTACTTAAACGGTCATCTGAAGAAAATGGCTCTATTTTCTCAATAGCAGATATATTTGCTATTATCTTCTTACTTTCTCCATTGAGTAATCTAGACTTCAAACGGTTAAGGCCTTCCCTCGTTGCACTGATAAGTAATTCTCCAAAATCCAAAGATCCGACGATCGGACATGTTTTTGAAGTAAACAACCCCAAAGGGCGGTGACTTTTAGCCAGAGCTTCTTCTTTTAGAGTAACCTTTACAATCCCAGCTAAACCAGGCCAATCCTGAAACTGTTCGGAAAAATAATCTATAGACTCATCTGTTTGCTGGGCAAGATGAGCTCTTACTTCTTGAGTTGCCCCATCCCCAAATACTGTTTGAGGCCCAAAGCCCTCATAGTTAATTTTTTTGTGATCACTATTGCTGACTCGAACAATCTGGACTGGGTTATTTTGCTTTTCCATGATTAATTAGAATCCTTATTTGAGGTCAAAGTTGAAATTTTGCCTGTTGATAAGCCAAAAATTACCGACAGTCGCTCAATGGTAAAAACTTTGCTATTGATCATTCTGAGCTTAATAATTTTATCTTCATCACTAAGTTCTGAGTGGTTCAAAATATCTTGATATTGTTCCATTGATAACCCGATGATTAACTTATCGATATCAATTTGTTTTTGCCCTAAAAGAATTGCATTTCTAATTGCTGTTTTACAGGCTTGTTGTATCGTTGCACCACTCATTCCTTCCGTAGCATCAGCGATTCTTTTTACATTTTTTGGACAGAAATCTCCTAGAAATTGCTCTATCAAACAACATCTAAGTTCTTTGTTTGGAAGTGTTATTTTTAATCTATATGCAAATCGTCGCCATACAGCAGGATCAAGTAGTCCCTGATGATTAGTTGCTGCGAGAAGAATAGTATTTTCAGGTAGGGCATCTATATTTTGTAATAAGCTAACGACAACGCGTTTGAGTTCTCCCAATTCGTGCTGGTCATCTCTTGCTTTAGCAAAAGCATCAAACTCATCCAAAAATAGGACGCAAGGTCTGCTTGCTGCATGATCAAACAGACTACGTATATTTTTAGCTGTAGATCCCAAGAATGAAGATATCAAGGTATCACATCGAGCCGTGATTAGAGGGAGCTCAAGCTTTGCGGCGATATGATGAGCTAACTGTGTTTTTCCGCATCCAGGGGGCCCATATAACATCATCGATGGGGATATACCAACCCCTGCTTCAGCTAATAAATGAGCTTTACTAATGAAAGATAAAAATTCATCAACACTTTCTTGTATTGATGCAGGCAATAGGATGTGTGCTCCATCCAACGTTGGATACAATACGTCTCCTAAAGTTAGACGACTATCTTTATCTACCGGAACGACGGGTTCTAATTGCCCGTTTAGCCCAGCAGTAGAGTATTGAGTACTCAAGCTATTTAGCTTCTTTCTAATGCTTTTAGCTGATCTATCATCTCCCTCTTTCTCTAATTTTGATGCAAGAAGTTCAGAATAAGCAGTGACTTGCGTCAAATTGTTGCTTAGTGCCCCCTCGATAACCTTTAATAATTCTAATGTATATTGCATATGTTTGATTCATCTGATTGTCTCTGAATGAGCATACAATATAACAAATGAAAAAAATCATCAATATATGAAAATGAATTTAAAAATATGAAATAATTACAACGTTAATGAAGGTTTTGTGTTTTGGGAGGTTTTGGGAAAATAATTTGGCTTAACATTGATGTATTCCACATATCTAGTTAGGCAGACAGGTTTCTCTCCTGCGGTTAGAATGATTTCGGAGTATATTTTCTCATGGCAAACGATATTTTCGTTATGGTGCAGGCTATACTTATTGTAATAACTGATTGCTGATTCCTTACCACAATTATTCAGCTAACGGTGGTACAACTAGCTACTGAAAATTTATTTTACTCAAGGGGAAGTTTATTTTTTTATCTAACCAAACAACACATAATCATCCATGATCCTCGTCAGTCCCCAGTTCTCCATTTTCCTGCCAATGATCCACTCCACCAGCTGTTCTTCAGTTTTCATCTTCAAGGCATTCAGCCAATCATCTAACGGAAAACCTAGCATCAAATCATACCAGCACAACCACATCAGCTTGGGACGTAGCTCAGGGCCATTGAACTGGTTAAACAGACTAATAAGTTTGTTGGCAAATGAACGTTGTCCAATCCTCACACACTCGCTGAGAAAGATACCCTCCAGCATCGGATGGTAGCTTAGCAGGCGGTTATCGACGATTAAGCTGACATGAATGTCAGCTTGGACAGATAACGGCTCAAGAAGCGTTTTACCGTGTATTAAACGATACAGGCATACGGGCACAACAGCGGGTGTGCTGTCGCTGTCCGGAAAGCGAATGTTCGCCACCATCAGCTGGTGGCTATTCTTGATTAAGGGATGGCACACTCCCTGGAAAACGGCGAGTTTGGTAAGGCCGTTCAGCCAGCGTTGGTAATGGCGTAGCAATGTCTCATGTCTGGCATGATATTTTTTCATGGTGGAGTTTCCGAAGTGGTTTAAATGGTGGTGTGGTTAGTGCAGAAAAAGCAGTGGAATGATGGTTAAGCTCTGGAGTCAGCAATACGTGCCTGTAACCAATTCTCGACTTCGCTCTTTAACCAGCGAGAACTACGACCCAGTTTGATTGGTTTCGGAAACTCACCATCCTGGATGAGTTTATAGAACCATTTGTCAGATAATCCGGTTAAATTGGTAATAAATTTCATATCAACAAATTGGTCTTCTAATAACGAAATAGTTTGTGTGGACATATTTAATCCTCTGTCTTTAAGTTAAAAGGCAGAAGGGATATCGAGAATGAAACAGGGATATCTCTTCTTCAGAAGATATCCCCTTGTTGTAAAAAACTATCGACTACAGCCGAATGAACGTTCACCCTCTCCATAATGTTTAGTGTGGTGTTTAGCTAAATAAAGACACCGTTCATTTAATGCAGAAATTTGATTCTCAATTTCAATCGAATTGGCATTTAACCAATATGTTGGATTTTCTGGGAAATGGACTAAATAACGATTTTCAGGGTAGGGGATATTCATTGCACTACACCAAGCCTGTTGTATTAATATCCCTAAGCAGACATCATTCTGATTGAAGTTACCCAGTCCCTTATAAATATCCTTATTGACCATCAATAAGATGTGATAGTGATTTTTATTATTTATCTCTCCAACTTCTTTCACCCAAACATAATGAATTTCACTGGCACAGCGTCTTTCCCATGATTTAGATTTACGAGTTAAATCTGCCTGTATCTTTGCTTTTAACGATTCAAAGAATCGAGTGATAACTTTTGTATCATCTGAGTGGGGTATTAATAAGTTAGGAAAACGAAGATCTATTCTGATTGCAGTAACTCGAGATTGGCTAGCTAATGACTTTCTGATGGCAGAATTGATTTTCTTAATGTATTCATGATTGTATTGCTCAATAGGCATGTATTACTCCTTGATGGATTTAATGACATACCTAATCTCATGGATGTAAAAAATAATTATTTATCTGAAATGATGGATAGGTGCATAGCCGCCTATCAAGATGAGGGGATAGTTATTTTATTGGATATACGAATGGATAGGATTTTTAATGATTGGTGGTGACAAGGTAACAAGACCTTCTTCTTTATAAATATATTACTACACCAACACATTCAACGTTGGTTTGAGGTTTCTAGCCGTTTAAAAGTCTGGTGTATGGACAAAGATTATCACTTCAGCATACTCTGATATTACTTCTGTTCTCTTGAAGTTAGGCCTAATGAATTTTCTATGAAAAAAATGTTGTTTTTATTGGGTTTGCTGAGTGTAAATGGATACTTTTAATGACACTATATCACGATAAAGTCAACTTGATTATCACTATTTAGTCAATGCATTTATCATTACTTTAACAATGAAATTCAAGCTAAGTTTTATGAGGTGTGGTATAAGGTATGAGTGAAGCGCTTAGGATGATTTTGAGGATGGAAAATGAGCAAAGAAAATGGAGTGATAAATAAACACGTATATGAATACATGAAAAAAGACAAAGTTTTTTGCTATCTAGTATGGAAGATATTCAGTGATATTAATCTAATTAATGCGTATTATATGGCATCTGAAAGCTCGAATAATAAGCTTTTAAATTATACTGGATTTATGGATTTATATAAAAAAATATGGAATCCACTTCATCTGGAATGGGAGTTTCAACCAGAAAGCCATGATGGTCGTTGCTATATGGTTGTGAGTTACACTAATTTGATAGTGAGCAGGCTTTCACTATATGAATATAATTATGAAGCAATAATATTTGCTAATCTCATTGGGTATTTAAAGTCTATTTATATAAAAGATCTGTATAATAAGGATTATTTTTCTTGGTTGAAAGTTAAAGATGAAGAGTCCTGTAAGTGGGTTTATAATTATTTGGTAAAATCAGAGATTATAAAAAAGTGTGACTTTCATGACAAAGAAGAATTGTATCTTTATTGTATCGTAGGATTTTATCTTTGGAATGTTTCTAGTGAAGAAAAAAATGGAAAATATAAAAAATTGATTTTAGCTAGAAATGAAAGAAAATATAGGAAAAGTAAAAAAACAAAAAACAAGCCAAAACTGAGCTTGGCGTTAAAAAAAATCCTTCCAAAAGAAGCGTATTCAAAATTAACTATCATTAGCCAGAGTTATCAAATAGAAGAAAACGAACTGCTAATTAATTTGATTGACAACGAGTTCAATGAAATAACAAAAGAAATTTAAGATATATATCATCATTGTGAACTTAGTCAATTAAGGCATTATGATGAAGACATTAGAACCGCATTTATCCTTTCTTCCGGAAAGGATAAGAGAACATTTTTTATCTCAATTTAACGCACTGATAAATTACTCCCCCACCATTGGCCTGATGGGTAAAACTGGTGCAGGCAAATCCAGCCTGATTAACTCGCTATTTCAATCGCCATTATTCCCTGTCAGTGATATTTCAGGCTGTACCCGCCAAGCCCAGCGCTTCACCATGACGATGGGTAGCCATGCGATGACATTTATTGATTTACCCGGCGTGGGTGAAAGCCTTGAGCGGGATCGCGAGTATCACTCGCTGTACCGTAACTTGTTACCAGAGCTGGATTTAATCATTTGGGTCCTGAAGGCCGATGACAGAGCATGGTCTTCCGATGAGCAGTGTTATTGCTTTCTCACGGAACAATGTGGCTACAAACCCTCACATTTTCTTTTTGTCCTGAATCAGGCGGACAAGATAGAACCCTGCCGTGAATGGCATGTTGAGTGTTGCCATCCATCGCCTCAACAAGCTGCGAATCTTCGACAAAAGCAAATTGCTGTGGTGGATGCATTTAAGCCGGTTAATCCGGTTATCACGGTCTCTTCCACTGAACGTTATCAGTTACCCCTGTTAGCGGAGCATCTGATACGGGCGCTACCCACACAGGCCAGCAGCGGGGTTGCCAGGCAACTGAATACGACGTATCGCACAACAGCGGTTGAAACCTCTGCTCGCAATGATTTTGGGCAATGTGTCAGTGAGCTGGTGGATTCACTGGTTGATATCATCCCATTACCAACCGTGGTGAAAAACGCCGTCAGTGCTGTCAAAAACACGTTGGTTTCTGTCGCCAAGTCTCTGTGGAATTGGTTCTTTTAGTTTAGCGCTTCACCTTTAATTTATCACTCAGAGCGTCAGTCCTTCATCGGACTGGCGCTTTTTTGTTTTCTTTCTTTTCGGAGTTCAACCTATGAATACTCAGACTGACTATCGCGTTGCCGTGAATGTGGTTTCTGACGAACAACGCCTTGATTTTTGGTTCAACCATTTTGGTGGAGTAAAAGGCTGGGCCACTTTTGAAGTGGTGACCTTCACCACCATGGGGCAGTTTTGTGAGGCCTATAATGGCGGCTATTGGGAATATTGCACGCTGTCCAATGGTGGAGCCTTTATTTATCCGGATATCTCAGAAGCGGCACTCACTTTGTTCAACATGCATAACGGCAATGAAGCACAAGTCAGTTGTGAAGCCGCTGGCATTGCTGTGTGCCTGATTTTATACAGCATCTGGTCATTTCAAACCAAAAGTGAAGTGATGTGTGACCGCTTTTATCAGCTGCGTGACTACGCGCTACAACATCCCGAATCTGCTGCCATTTTCCATTTAATTGATTAATTTGGAGTTTTATCATGAGTTTATTAGCCTCTCGTTTTGGCTCTGCCAACAGTATTCGCCGTGAGCGTCCACTCACTATCGAAGAGTTATTCCGTATCGTACCGAGCGTGTTTTCTGAAGAAAAACACGATTCCCGCAGTGAACGGTATACTTATATTCCCACCATTACTTTGTTAGATAGTTTGCAAAAAGAAGGCTTCTATCCGTTCTTTGCCTGCCAGACTCGTGTGCGTGATGTGAGTCGTCGGGAGCATACCAAGCATATGTTACGCCTTCGTCGTCATGACCAAATCACAGGTGTACAGGTTCCTGAAATTATTTTGCTCAATAGCCACGATGGTTCAAGCAGTTATCAAATGTTGCCGGGATTATTCAGAGCCGTGTGTGCGAACGGTTTGGTGTGTGGCGATGTGTTGGGGGAAGTACGTGTGCCTCATAAAGGGGATGTGGTGGGTAAAGTGATTGAAGGCGCGTATGAAGTGCTGGACACCTTTGAGCAGGTCGCTGAAAAACGCGAAAGTATGCAGTCATTATTGTTACCCCCTCCAGCTCAGCAAGCTTTTGCGGAAGCGGCATTGACCTACCGCTTTGGCGAAGAGCATCAGCCCGTCACACGGGAGCAAATTCTGCAACCGCGCCGTTTTGAGGATAAAAAAGAGGACTTGTGGACGGTGTACCAACGTTTGCAGGAAAACCTGATTAAAGGAGGATTATCAGGCAGAACCACAAAAGGTAAACGAGCCCGTACCCGTGCCGTGAATGGAATTGATGGTGATATCAAACTCAATAAAGCCTTATGGGTGATGGCAGAGACGCTTTTTACCCAGTTGGCTCCCCGTTTGCCAAACTAATTTCCCCTCTCTGACAGGTTGTGTCAGCGCGTTTCACTGGTTGATTATGACGAGTGGCGATATTCCCTGATTTATGAATACGTTATCTCAGTGAGCTTATTGGCTGATTTCAAAAAGAATTTTTCCTCAACGGACATAACCTGTCCACCCCCTAAGTTAAACTCCGTACTTCTCCATCTTATTACCTCTTGAGTTCAGGAACGCCTCACTATGCTAAAGGCACACCGAAAATATGACCGGATGGCGGTCAGGCTGTCGTCATTAATTTCCCGCCTGATGGCAGGGGAAAGCTTATCGCTTTGTGCACTGGCAAAAGAGTTCGAGGTTTCTTACCGGACCCTGCGACGGGATTTGCGGGAGCGATTAGCCTATCTGGATATTGAGTGTCTGAATGGGGCTTATCGTCTGCACCCCGATACGTTAAAAGCCTACCGAGAGAAGGATGTACTGACCTTTGTCCGGCAGACAGGTATGACCCGTATCTTTCCGGGGCTGGACAGTCGCTTGCTGGGGTTGTTGCTATCACAGCGGCAAAATGCCCCCTGCATTATCTGGCACCATGCACACCGAACCTCTGCCGAACATTCGGACAATTTCTATCAACTTATCTATGCCATTACCTGCCACCAGCAAGTGGTCTTGCTCACCGCAGAGCAGCGGTTCAGTCCGCTGTTGCCGTATCAGTTTATTTACCGCGAAGGCCTGTGGTATCTGATTGCGGAATATCACCGACAAGTGCAAGTCATTTTGCTCGATGAAGTTCATCAGGTGCAGCTACTGCCCGTCACCTTTAAACCCCGTGATGACATTTTCCGGCTTTCTCATCAAAACAATTTTATTGCGGCACTTCCGCATTTTCGGTTGTTCAGCCAGCTAATGGCACCGTTGAGTTAGTCCCCATACCAAGGAGTTTTTATGACCATAACCCGCATTTTTACACAGGTTAACGCCCCTCATCAGCCATGCCCTGATTGTGGCTCGACTGAAGACATCATTCCGTGGGGTAAGGGCTGGATGTGCCGTGATTGCGGCTATGAGTGGGACTGCCCACAAACCGAACGTTAAATTTCAACAATATTAAACAGGACAAATATGAACACGCTAAACAACACACGACGAGGGATTGAACGTATTTTCTTGATTATCAGTATCGTACTGATACTGGGTGTCACGCTATTGCTGCTTACGCATTTTAGCATCTTAGGGTATTCCAGAGTGGCATTACCGATGACGCTGGTGTATCTGCTGCTGTATACCTTGGCGGTTGCCGTTCCGCTGGCGTTAGCCCAATTAATACTGTGGATTACCTATGGCTTTAAAGGCGTCACGTTTGAACTAACCATTCATCCCAAACATCCTGCTTTCCTGATTTCCCTTCTGGCAGGGTTGAGCGTTGCCAGTCTGGTACTGAATAACCTGTTGTGGCTGTTTTATGAATAAGGACCACTGCTTGTTGGCGTATCTGCGGTTATTGGCATGGCATTGGGCATCGGGCTGTATAAAAGAAGTCTTCCCGTGTTAACCCAAAAGCTCACTAAAGCACATTCACAAAATAACTGAAAACCTATTCGCCTCACCAGGGCAAAACAGCCTGTTCCCGCTGATGCACAGCGAGTTACGGCAACTATCATTAATGACCTATGGAGTATTCAATGAAGAAAATCATACTGACCACCCTGTTGTTATCAGGGTTAGGTTTATCACCGCAAACATTTGCCGCTAATCCAGTAGCAGAAGCGATATGGGGACAACGGTAAAACGTTATCGCAAGTGTGTGGAGGTCAAAATAATACCTGCCGGATTGTCGGACAGACTAAGCACTATGCTGCAGTGTTGAATAATAAATCTACGTCGGGTTGTGCTTTTGGGGATTTCTATATCGTCGCTATCACCGATCAACGCTGGCAACAACGCGATACCGGAACATGCAGCCCGAATGCCTATACCCAGAAAGGGACGATTAATAATGGTCAGTATTCTTCGGTTGATATAGTCGTCGGTGGTAACATCGTTATGCGTTACCCGATAGGGTATTGGTCGGCACAAAAAGAGTATTCAGGTAAAAATAAACCGAGGTGGAAGCCTAAGACTTATGGGCAAGGAACGTATCAGCTAGATCCCAGCATTACAGGGCCTAAGTATGATCCCTCCGCTTTTGAGCGTAAGTGGTAATTTAACCTATTATACTATTCAACAATTAAATCAAATACCTTGCTGATAACCGGCAAGGTATCCATCTTCTTCTTTTTTTTATTAAGGAATGTGATGATATGCAAAAGCTAGCTGTATTACTTGTACTTTTATTTTTATCGGCGGGCGCTCACGCTATACCGAATGTTTGGTCTTCTTCCTTTGCCCAAGGTTTTACTGAATACGGCATAACGAACAATAATGGTTATAGCATTATCATTGCTTGCAATTCGTTTGTTGAACCAGATGACTATGCAGAGGCTATCGACCATGGCTTTCATGTTTATAAAAATAATAAGCCTATTGAAGGCAATATTGAGTTTCTGATCGATGGTTCGTCTTTCTTCGTTCCAGATGGCACTAAGTATCGATTTGCAGCAAATGCCTGGAATGACTTGATGACTGAGTTAGGGAAAGCGACAAAATTTGAAATCTATATTGATGGGAAGTCTGGTGGAGAATTCACACCCAGTGAAAAAAATATAGATAAAGAAATACCGGATGGGTTTTGCTGGGCGATGTTTTAGGTTTTTGTTGGCTTAGCCGAGGTATGTTAGTTAAGATTCGAGCTGATACTTGTTTTAATCAAATTATCCGCTCTGTACCATGAAGCGAACATTGTTAGATTCATAGTGAACCATTCAACTTGGAGTAAATCAGCAACATACTCCTAAGCTATTTACTATATTAAATCAGTCATTTATGCTATAAAAACACCTTAAATTAGTGCGTAGCCGTGTTTAATGTTTTGGGAAAAAAATGACTTTAACAGAACTAAAAGAAACATGTATTTTTAGATATAGAAACTTCAATAAAAATACAAGAAGAGAGGTAGTTGATTGTGAAATGTGGCATTCAAATGTCGATGGATTAAACGACCCTTTCGAATTTCCTATTATAGCTAACTGGGATGACCTACACAGCAAAGATAAGGCAGTTTTAGTTAATTATGCTTTGAAATATAAATTTTTAAGTGCACTTGAATTATCTAAAATGTTCATAGACGAAAAAAATTATGGTGTAGAGGCTATTTACAGAATAATATCAGAAAATCTAAATCGCTCAATGATAGATTTAAATGACTATGTAAATACTTTGTTAGTCTGTTGCTTCAGTAAAAATATGGAATCACCGCTTATGTGGTCACATTATGCAGATGGGATGAGAGGGGTGTGCATTGCATATAACAGGAAGTCCATTGAAAACCATGAGAAGTTTAATTTACAATCGGTAGTGTATAATACTCACCCTATAAAGTTCAATGATGACGATCTAGAAACAATTCCAGCCGTTGATGAGTTCAATTCCTACGATTTTAAAAACTCAGAGCATATTTTAGTTGAAGGGCGATTTATGCGATTGAAATCCCAAGAATACTTATTTCAAAAACATATAAGCTGGGAGTATGAAGGTGAAGTAAGAAATATAATTGACCCCAATGCAAGATGTAATGGACAGCTGGTATCGTTCCCTAAGTCGGCTATTAATGCAATTATAATTGGATATAAAATATCTATACATAATATAAATCGAATTATGAAGTTTTGTAAAAATAATCATCTTTCAATGTTTATTGCTTATCCGGATAAGACTAACTATAAAGTTAACTTTAAGAAAGTCATTTAACAGTTTGACTGTAGTTCATGAGGACGGATTAGTCCGTTCTTCGCTCAAAGCGGATCGTGAGCTTGCCTTAAAATTAATTCCCTCGCTTTAAAGCTCATACCAGTAATGTCTTCCCTCAACTCAACGAAATAGTGACCACTGCAGATCCGACATTACCGTTTTTCGAACCTCCGCAGAGAAGAAGAAGGGTTATTACAGAAATAACACAAAAAACGGCGGATTGTTGTAATTCGTGGATTATTGCGTATAAAGCTAAATTTAGGACTGACTGAGCCTTAAATGGCAAAAAAGAGGAATGGAAAACTTTTTTCAGTTTTTTTACAGGGCGGCCTTAAAGGCCGCATGCAAAACAGTAAATACCTGCATATAACCAAAGACATTAAGGAGAACAATATGTCTACATTCGTAACTGCAGTATTTGCTGTAATCTATACCCTTATCGCCATCGGCCAGTTAATCTGGACGATTGTGGTCACTTATCGTGGCCTAACCTGGTTTTTGACTAATTTTGATGACCTTCCTCATATCTGGAAACGAAACTGGCGATTTCATAGACGTTTTATCCTCAGATGTATCTGGAAGCGTATTTTCAACCACTGATAACGTTATCCAGGGGCATTCCCAGCCCAGCCAACCAGCATAAACAGCACCAGGTGGAGAATACTATCCGAGTCTGGCCGGATTTCCACTTGCGGACGGTACGTTCGTCCACATTCAGCCGGTTGGCTAGTTGGATGTCAGTCAGGGGAATCAGCCCCCGGACGAAAGTGATTTCGCGTACTGTGGGGATCTGCCAGTCTTCTCCGCTGACCAGTGTGTACCCGTTGAATTTCCCGGTTTCAATCAGTTCCCGGATACGCAGCTCATTTTCTGGGCTCATAATGAATACGGCTGCAGAGGCTGCCATCGTTCAGGGTCTGCCGGTGTATAGTAATATTGGTGATTATTTTCCTGCAGATCGAGGTATTTTTCAACGTCGCTGAGCTGATAAGCAGAATAGAAAGTGCTTGAATTTCCCACGTTGTACATATCGATGGTGCTCATGATATTGTCTATATAATCAAAAGAAACTTTGTAGAAATTTAAATGGCGATCGTCGCAACACTTCAGTAGTTCAGGCCGTGGAGAAAAAACGTCTATCCGGGGACAGAATGTTAATGGTGAACCAGTAATAAAACACAAAGTGAAATTATGAGACAATGGCAGATATATTCTGTTCTCTTCCGTGTACAAACAAAATATATTCGGGGCTATCGCAATGACGGGCCTGGGGTCGGTACTATCAAAAGCGTGGCCGGTATGTATTATTTCAATCACGCTTGTCCGACTGAATATTTTATTTCGAAAGACATTGATCATGTCATAAGGCGTGGGTTTATTGAGAATAGCCAGCAGGCTGAACAAAGTAAAAATCGCCCGACACTTATCCTCTCTGGATGAGGACGAGTTGGCTACGCGAAGTAATTTTTGATAAAAACTATCGTTCATCAGTGTGGGCTGGGTGCCAGGCAGTGACTGAATGCTTTTTATATATTCTTCAAAATGCATTTCAATGTCACGATGAAAGTGGTCAAGAAGATCCTGTTTGTAGGGATTCTTATTCTGGGGATTATGTAAATTTAAAAGTAGCTGCATTACTGCAAAGCTGGTCAGGGTCTCAAATGGGAAATCACCGGGCTTAGTCAGACGAAGTCGTGAAAAATTATGTTCGTGAATAATGTCGTTCACTACTGCGGCCGTCAGCCGCTCATAGACCCCTAGTTCGTCTTCGATGTCAAAGGCTTCCCCAGTTTTGGCATCGATGAGCCGAAAGAGATTTTTAGCGACCGCGACGCTGGAAATTGGAAGAGGCTGTTCATACAGGACGTTATCTCCGGAACGCGAAGGGTATACCGTATGGCACCAGACGCGCTGCTTATCCTTCGGGCTAAGTGCTGTGTCGTCGCTGCGAAAGTTCCTGAGTACCCATTGAGAAAGTATGTGCTGATTTTTTGTAAATGCCATTTTTCACCTTATATAATCCAGGCGCATAGGGATGGGAGCCGGTCTTTAGAATTCGTCATCAAAATCATCATCCTGCCTACGAGTTTCGTGGGTTCAAGTGCCGTTCTGTGTCCCGACACCCTCATTTTCGAATCAATAAAATGCTTTTCAAAAACCCGGATAAGTGAATTATTCCTAGTTACCCTTATTTTTGTCGGACATTATGTGCTTTCAAAATCCCGCCATTGGCCATAATACAGCTCAGTGCCAGCCCGTAGGCTGAGCAGGAATTCAGAAGCACGGTTGTCAAATTCGACCAGTAGCGTTCAGATCCGTACTGCTTCTGTAGATAAATGAATCGCTCTCATTTCGGCAGCCAGCAATCCAAAGGTCCACTTCCTGGCATTCATCCGGAAATTTCATCACCTCTTTACCACTACGCTGTTCTGGCATCAAACTGGCCGGAGTGTGGGTCAATGTCTTCCAGCTCTCCATCTCTGCTTCGCCACAGCGTAACTGACCCTGGGATCGCAGCTTAGTAAAATGAGCTGACCATGACCCCGTTGATTAATACACAGTTATGTTGGTAATTCCTCTATTGACTCTGAGAGCAACTGCGAATTTCTGTTTTTTTCCCAAAACTAACTATCAGACTAGATTGTGGTTTATCCAATAATAAATTTCAGATTAAATTTGAACTCATCCATATCAAAGATGACCGTCATAACGGGCGGCCTATTTTTAATCTGACAGAGGATCCACTTGATTTTCTCTAATAAGATTACGCAACGCAGTACGTGCTGCAGCGGCCTCTGACATTCCGTTAAGATCTACGTTAGATTGCCCGCCTCTTATTCCAAACACTGTGACCATACCATCTTCACAGAAATATTCAGCCTCATACAGAAGACCATCTTTCTCTACTTGTATATATGACATAATTCCCTCACTTGTAAAAATTAGAATATAAAATCATTTATATTAGCCCCTAACAACCAATTCTAGGGTCGTTAGTGAAGATAGCTTCTAGTTACCAGAAAGAAGATAGGAGCATGGATTATTAATATCTCACATTCTCTAAAATTGATTTTAACAGCTCGATGGTTCTCCAGATGTCATCATGTGTATCACCATCCCAATCAGGAACAGTGGCCAACTCAGCTTTGAGCTCTTTTATCAAGATATGTGCATCGGCAACTTCATCCTTTCGACACTTTGATGCGATACGAGATATCGCTCTCGAAGGGAGGTTTGAATAAGGAAAAAAAACTAGGTGCTCCGCTGCAATTAATTTTTGTAATTTACGCATATGGTCGGTATCCCCACTCTTTGTTCAAGCCAGCCTCTTGAATTTTGTTTACGGGCAGCTTAGTTCAAAATAGGACATAATACATCTCTATTTGAATGCCAAAATTTAGTAAATATTTTAATTTCCTATAGCATTCAAGGTGTGTTGGACATAAAAAACCTTTCATGATATATGGTTAAACAATAGTCATGAAAAAGTTAACGGGGGAAGTAATGCTGACGAGTGATAAAAAAGAGCGGAATGGGCTCCCTAGCAGTTACTGCCATCGCGGCGATGAAGTGAAGTCTGCCATAGTTAGGGATTATATTATTCAACCAGTGGCCCATTTGAAGTTGATCCCTGGGCAGGTGAAGACAAGTTATTCCAACTACCCTCTTAGGGATCAGTACTATTGTTTTTCTTTCCAAGGCCGAATAGAAAGAGAAGACAAAGGCGCTTTTTTCTGTGGAAAAGATGTTGCCAAAGATTTTATTCGGCTGATCAATGGAACTGAATTGCCTTTGTTTAACCCACTAAAATCTGAGGGCACTACAAGTGGAAGCAGTTCAGGTTCATCACCAGGATGTTTCAGTACAGGTATCAAACCAAATGCAGATAAGAAACTCTTTATAGATGCAGCAAGGTTGCTGATGATGTTATGGGACTCCACCAGTAAAGGCCAAACTCCGTTAGCGTATGTTCTAAACGAAGCTATCACTGACGGTATAGATAAACGCCCAGAATTTAAGCATGTGCTTAGCGTTAATACAATGTTGGGAAATACAAATAATACCCTTACAGACTTACTCGCCGAGGCAAAAACTAAATATCCGAATGTTACATTTAGGGATTTTGATTTCTCACCTCTGAACGAAATCGTAAAACGCTCAAAGTACTACGACAAGCATGCTCCGTGCTACTAAGCTTCCACATGCTCAACTAAAATTGGCCACGGTTTCCCCATCATCTATCTCCTACATCTCCACCTCAAAATCCAATCTGGGGGCATTAATGGGGGCACTGCCATTTATCCAATTCAATAAATCTATTTAATATCAACTACATTACCCATCAAATGCGACTCCTGTGATCTCCGCCAATCAGATTCAATATACCTCCGCTGAAATTCATTAAAGACCCTATTCCTCGCTAAATAACCAGACTCCTGAGAAATTTGTCCGAAGTCTGCAAAAATAATCTCTTCCCATTCGAAGCCGGATGCAGATACCGGAAGTCACCCGTGAGGAACCACGGAAAGGTTATGTGTATCCTTATTTCTATTACCCGATAACACGTAATCAGCGTGCGCTTTTTTAATGATAAGAATTAAACGAAATAATCCTGCAGGCGGAAATCATGGCGTATTCGTGGCAGTAACATGAAATGAAGTACCGGCGTTGCGTTAAAGCGGAATCAGATTAATTTGAACGGTGTCGTTCTGTATTATATCCTAAGCGAAATTACTAAGGGGTTATAATGCATTATAAGAATTACACCGGAATTATTAACGGGCTTTCAAGAGACGCAAACGATCGGAATGAATTGGCAAAAATTCGGAAAATAATGGATGAGACCGAGGATGACGATAATATTGCCGCGCTGATTACAGTTGAGGAAGCGGAGTATGTTTTAAAAAACACGAATACATCAAATCCTTTTTCGTCGGCAAAAGATGCCGTATTTGGTGTTGGTGATTTTGTTTCCAATTTTGCCGGTAACGTTTATGAATCAGCCCGTCTTTCCCGTATTATTCATGAATTCGGTGGTCTTGGTGTTAAAGCCACTGAGTACGTCGGGAAAAATGGTAATGTATATATCCGTCTGTCCGGTCGTCCTGGCGTGAGGGCTTTTCTTAACGGGACCAAGTATCTGGCTGATAACGCAAAAATATTGTTTATGGGCATTGGAACCCAAGGGCAGAATGATGTTTCAATCAAAGCAACCCGGTTTTCAATTGTGTATTCTCTGGCGTATCGTGTGGTTGAGCTGATATTTAAAGATGAATATACGCTGACGAATTTTTTTGTGAATGTGACAATGGATATGGCGAAGCTTATAATAAGCATAAAGTTAAGTGCGGTGGCTGTCCCTATATTGATGACCGCTGCTGGAATTGCTTCCGGAAGTATTATCGTTGTATCTGCGGTAATATTTATTGCTGGTATTGGTATTTCGTATTTATTATACGAGATTGACGATTATTTTGGTATAAGTGAGTCAATAATCAGAGAGCTTAAAAAGCAGCGCAAACCACGGACCGATGGTGAAGGGCGGTATCATGCTGATACCTTTTTCACAAACCTTCACCGGTTCGGCTAATTTCTTATTAACGTTAACAGGTGCTTAAGTGAGTGATGTCAAACCAGTAAAAGTGTATTTTGTTTCCGCAATGTTTTTTTTTATTGGCGTATTTGGAGCGTATGGATCACTAAAAAGCTATATAGATTACTTTATTAAAAACGATATTATCTCATTTTCATTCCCCCTGGGGATCTTTATTTTTTCGCTTCCTTTGTTTTTGTGGTTATCATATTTAATGATTATATCTGGGTATCGAAAACAAAACGGGAAATTAAAATGGAAGGCAAAGCCGAATAATAAAATTACCAATTCACTTGCGGCAATAGCCATATTCGGAATTGTTTTTAGCTTCTTTTTTTCCTTTTATGTTGAGTATGATTTAACATCACGCGGTTATGTTAAATGTCATAAAAAATCCATTCATGCACCCACAAAATATATTGTTTCAAAGGATATGTGTGAATAACACATATCCTTTATCATTGCCGGTTAAATCAGTTCGCTGTTAATGCTGTATATTGAGGTAATTTCTTTCAAATGGTATTATTATTTCGCTTTTATTATATGAACTGGATGAGCAGTTCGTTATAAGTGAATCCATTATCAGAGAGCTTAAAAAGCAGCACAAACCACGGGCTGACGGAGAGGGACGGCATCATGCTGATACCTTTTTCACGAACTTTCATCGGTTCGGTTAATTTTTTTACTACTTTCAATAGGTGCTGCTGTGAGTGAGATAAAACCAGTTAAAATGTATTTAGTTTCAGCTTTCCTTTTTTTTGCTATAGGATTTGGCGCATATTTTTCGGTACGTGGTTATATTAATTACTTTCTTAAATCTGATATAATTTCATTTTCATTCCCACTGGGATTCATTATTTTTGGCTGTCCTTTACTTGCGTGGGCTTCATATTGGATGATTATTATCGGGTATCGCAAACAAAAAGGGAAATTAAAAAAAAAGATGAGAATAAATAATATAATCACCAACTCACTCGCGGCAATAACCATATTCGGGATTATTTTTAGTTTCTTTTTTTCCTTTTATGTTGAGTATGATTTGACATCTCGCGGTTATGTTAAATGTCATAAAAAATCAATTCACGCACCTACAAAATATATTATTTCAAAGGATATGTGTGAATAACACATATCCTTTATCATTGCCGGTTAAATCAGTTCGCCGTTAATGCTGTATGTTGAGGCGCTGGCTTTCAAATGGTATTATTATTTCAATTTTATTATATGAGCAGTTCGGAATAAGTGAATCTATTATCAGAGAGCTAAAAAAACAGCACAAACCACGGGCTGACGGAGAGGAACGGCATCACGCTGATACCTTTTTCACGAATTTTCATCGGTTCGGCTAATTTTTTTACTAACTTTAACAGGTGCTATTGTGGGTGATGTTAAACCAGCTAATATGTATTTAGCTTCAGCTATAATAATATTTTTTTTACCGATTGGCACATATATTTCGGCAAGTAGTTATATTAATTACTTTTTTAAATCTGACATTATTTCATATTCATTTCCGCTGGGATTGATTATTTTTTCCGTTCCTTTGCTTGTGTGGGTATCATATTGGATGATTGTAATCGGGTATCGAAAACAAAAAGGAACATTTAAAAGAGAGATGAAAATAAATAAGAAAACAACTAACTCACTCGCGATGATGTCCATATTCGGAATTGTTTTTAGCTTCTTTTTTTCTTTTTATGTTGAGTATGATTTAACATCACGCGGTTATGTTAAGTGTCATAAAAAATCCATTCATGCACCTACAAAATATATTATTTCAAAGGATATGTGTGAATAGCACATATCCTTTATCATAGCCGGTTAAATCAGTTCGCTGTTAATACTGTATGTTGAGGTGCTGGCTTTCAGGTGTTCCCTTGAAATGGACTGGTATCTCATTCTGACGACTTGATAAGGGTCTTCGCTGCCTTCACTGACTAAGTTAGCGTTAACATCATCAACGCTAACCAGTGATGCGCCGGTCAGCTTATATGTGGCGTAGACTTCAAGTTGTCCGTGCTGGCTTGTCCGGTAGCATTTGAAAGTCGCTTCCAGTATTTCGTTGTTATCAACACAGGAGTAAAGCAGGGGAAACGCTTTATCCATCGGTTTGGTGAATATCAGTTCTTTGTAGGTGGCATTTTGCGCCCGGGATGCTCCTGTGTTTAAATTAAGTACCAGGATCTCATCTTCATGTCCGGCCTGATAACGGTTTCCTATTGAATCAACGGATGAACATCCCGCAGAAATCAGTCCCTGAATTTTACCGGTTAACGTCAGATAAATCGGATGTGCCATAAAAGCCCTTATTTAAAAATGTGATGATCGATGGTTCGCAATTTACCCGGTAATAACCCGGTATTTAACGGTCGGCTACCTTAGCAAATTTTCATTTTTTTTTTGCGAACTCTAATGTAACTAATCGTTATTAATCCTTTATACTGCAAGGCGTACAGGACGTTCTTATCAGGCTGACATTTTGCGCACCCAATATGCGGTACGCAAAATATGAAGGGCATGATATACCGTCAGAGAGCGCTATTTGGGATTTGTTTTTTCATATATAGAATTATCAGCACCATAGAGACGGTCTTTATAAAGCTCAAATAAGAAATCACCGTTCTCACCTTTTGCCAGATATCTGTTTTTATGTTTTTTATCACGAATAAAAGGTTTACTTTTTGCGTATGGCGGTTGTGGTTTATCAAAGGTAATGACTGAATCTGAGTATTTGTTATCGTGCTTTTCTATAGAAAAAGAACACAAACTACGGCATCTGGCATCTATATTTTCCCAGTGGCCATAAATCTTTTCATGTGAATCACATCCGGTTACTATTAAGACGAATAAAAATATTATTACTATTTTCATATGCAGGTGCCTTTGTGGTTTCCGTTGCAGCTATAAAAAGCATACCCGATAACCCAATACGGCATAAATAAAAATATAGTCAAAATTCAAATTCGTTCTCTTTTCTGAGAATACATCATTATCTTTTTTTACCCGTAACATTTTCGGGTATCAGGGAGTCCTGTCAGTATTCCGGTAAAAAATCCCGTTCACTTTCAGGGATCGTTGTCCGTATTGATAAGTAACCGGAGGAAACACCGGTTCCTGAAACCGATGTTTACTGCCTGAGTGCGGAGTATTGATCAGAAACGTTGCGGCATCTGCGGATTCATTTTCTGACTAAAAATCAGTCCCGGAAAAACCGGTCATATCATCCAGTCCCATTTCACGGCCCAATGCCGTCATCGGATGAACAATGATCAGGCCCCGCACCGCTTTCTTCAGCTTGCCGATATCAGCCTGTTCTTTTTTGGTGATAGAACGTTTGAACGGCATATCCACCAGCTTTTGCGCTTCTTTGCTGAGTTTCCTGCTGCGTAGTTCCTTCAGACGGGCAATTTCAGTCTCCAGCGCGGCTTTTTCTTTCTCAAGTTCTGCATACTTTTCCGTTTCATTCTTTTGCAGCATATTTTCCATCTGGTGACGGGTAAGATCTAAACGGTCGCTGAGAAGCTTGATTTGTGCTTTTTCTTTTTCTTTCATTTTAATTAACCATGAATAAATTGCTTACCGTGCAGTATACACTATTCACTGTAAGAGTACGAAAAGGATACGGGTTGTCCGTTTTTTTAATATTTATTACATCACGGTAAAAACGGATAAGACCACCAATGGTGGCCTTATCCGTTTTATATTTCACTCGTTTTAATCTTTTTTATCATCATGAACCAAATGATATGCAGATCGTGCCCGGGGATGGATAAAGAAATGACCTGCCGGCGCGTTATGCGTTTTAATATGTATCATTGATACCCCGGTTTTTTTACCTTGCTTATTATGAAATGCATAGATAATAAAGGGCAACAGAAAAATAACCACAAAACTGACACCAAGCAACATCACATAGGATTCACTGCCTGCACCGTCCGGTAATGAACTTGGCGGAAAGAAAGAAACAACAAAAGCAAGAACCGACAGAATAAAACCCGCAGACGCCACAACAAGTTTAAAACCTTTACCACCCGGTATATTAAACACCCGTTTTTTTTCAGGCTGTTTGCAGATTAAATACATATACCCGAGAAACAACATAAAATAACTGCACAGGTAAATAACAACGGTCAGCGCTAATGCGATCAGGAAAGACGTATTGCCGCCTCCGCCGCTGTTGGTCAGCACGATGATGGCAATGGTTGTAATCAGTAATTGTGAAATCACCAACGTAACCGGCACGCCATTTTTATTCACCTTAGCAAAGCTTTTCGGTAAAATACCATTTTGGGCGGCAACATACATCCCGCGGGATGGCCCTACAATCCATGATGCTATTTCTGCCAGGACACCTAATAATAAGAGTGCTGCAATAATACGGACAGTCCACTCCAGCGCAGGATTAAAACTTGATACCAGCACATTGAATGTCTGTACCACACCGGCTGACAGATTGATTTCACTGACCGGAATGGATACCGCGACCGATAATCCGCCAATTGAACTTAAGCAAATAGCCGCTATCATCAGTAAAAACATCGCCGCCGGGTAGTCTCTTCCCGGATTTTCCATTTCATTAACGTGTGTTGCTGAGGCTTCAACTCCCATGTAACTCAATATAAAGGCAACAAAAACAACCAATGTACCTATTTTTGTAAAGTCAGGGAAAAAAGTCGATACGCTGATTTCAGTCGCTAAAGGCGCACCGCTGACAAGATAATGTATAGCAAGGAATACCAAAATGAGCGCGGGTAACAAAATACCGGCAAAAAAACCTATTTTAGCGATAGTTGCTGTATATTTTGTACCGCCAAACTGAGTAAATGCCAGTATCCATAATATAACCAACGCTCCGATAGTTTTAACGATCGGGTCATTATTCAGTTCAGGCCAGTTAAGGATATACGATAACGCCCCTAATACAAAATAGAGCATAGGTATAAAACCAATTGCAATTTGCAGATAACCAAATGAAATAGCAGCAAACCCCCAGCGTTCACCCAGTGTGTTAGAAACCCAGGCGAATATGCCACCCTCTTCCCAGCCTTCCACCGTTGCCATTTCCGCTGCGCAAAGAGCGACCGGAATAAACCACAATAACCCGCCTAATAAAAGGAAAAAAACCAAACTAAAACCGGATGTTGCAAATGTCGGATATTCATATACCGCCATGACCATAGAGGCAGTAATCGCAAAAAAACCCAATAAAGTCAGTTTTCCGGCACCAGACGCTGTCATACTATCCACCTGATATAGTTAATAACATCAGTTCTTTTATCTGCGAACCAAAGGCCATGACATTCTCTGGTCTGATAAACAGAAATGAGTCGTGAGCATAATCACCATTAATTTGTTTAATAACTATTATCCCTTAATCCTGACTTGTCAAATCATCTGACTTTAGTTTCATAGTGACAATAGTGTTCTGAATTCATCAAAATAAATCACCAACCCCCTCATTACTAAAGAATAATCACGTAAATGACTTCATCTTTGATGGTGTGTTAATGTGTTCTTATTGACAGATAACGCTGCGCTACACCAAAACAGCCGGGGGTTTACTATATTAACGTAAATAATGATTTATATATTATGGCAATATAAGGGCCGTCAGCGGGTAAAAAAACCTGTTCCGGGCATACTGACCGTCTGATACATTAATATACCGGCGATAATAAATATCCCGCCTGCGATCAGCCGGAGAATATCGCCATAATACCGGTTTGGTTTTCGCGCCGGGTTACGGGACAGGCGCAGAGCCAGAAAGCGCATACTGTGGACAAACCAGGCTATCACACAAAGGGTAATACCGGTTCCTGATGCCATTGCGAATACGGCAATAATCCCCCAGTGAAAAACACCGATAACTGACGAGAACAATAAAACCAATAATGCGCCTGAGCACGGGCGACTGCCCATCGCCAGAATCATACCAGCCTGTGTCCGCCAGTTACCGGTGATTTTATTTCCGGGCATAACATGCTGATGACCGCAACCACATATCTGAGATTGTCCGGTTTGCAGAGAAACCGGTTTTAACACAGCCCGGGGTTTATTATCCGATACACTGATTGTTTTTATTTTTGGCTTATTGACCGGTGGTCTGATAAATAAACGGCGTAATGCACGGATAATAATAATGCCGCCGAAAAGAATAATAAATGCATAACTGGCTTTCTCTGTTATCTGGCTGACATTATTTAACTGACGTACTGACAGATTTAATATAAATAACACAACAGAGACCAGAACAACAGCCACCGTGCCCTGAAGCAGAGAGGCCAGAATACTTAACAGCGCGCTGTGGCGTAATTTTGCCGGATGTGTGGCGATATAGGCAGACAGGATAATTTTTCCGTGGCCCGGCCCCAGAGCATGCAATAAGCCGTATAAAAAACTGAAAAAGGTCAGAAGCCCGCCCGCTTTCAGCGGATCAGATACGACTTTCTGAATCAGTGACGCCATTTCAAAATTCAGTTCCTTCTGTAATCCCGCACTGACATGCAGCAATGACGGCCACTGACTGTACAGTAACCCACCGGCAGATAAAACAATAAGCACAATAGTGAGCTGAAGAATAATCCGTGAATATGATGTCATCCGTTATCTCACTCCGGGCAATGTAAGGTGATCTGCTGTGCGAACTGGCGACCGAGCGTCAGATCATCATCCGGGGTATCGCCGGTATCCAGCGACAGCGCATAATCTTTCAGGGTATCGGACGGCTCTGCTTCGGTGAAAATGAGCCGGCACCGTGATACATCCGGCGGAGAGAGGTGAACCGCGCGTTTGCCGTTGTAGGTCATGCTGACAAAAAAAGTCGGCTCATACGTTTTCAGCTCAATGGTGCTGCCGGTTAAGGGTATCGGGTGCAATAGTGAGATACGAAATGACATGACAATCTGCAATCCCTCGCGCGTCATCCGGTAGGTGTCCGGAAAGAGCTTAAAAGGCTGCCTTTTATTCTGATAATTCAGTTCGGAAAAATAAGACTGCGCAATGATATTGGCCATGACAGAAGCCGCCTGCTTCTTCCACTGCGGGCTGTCTTCTTTGGTGTTCATCAAATCATACAGAATATCTGCGGACGTCATCGGATCCATTTTCCAGACATAATCAATCCCGGTCAGAGTCTGATTCTCTGTTACCAGCGTTGTTTCCATATCGATAAAACTGTGCGGGTGTGCAAGTGTCTGCGGACTGAACATCAGCAAAAATAAGAAAGAGAGCAGTAACGTATTCATTTTTCTGATTAAGTTCACAGATTATCTCACACTGGTAAAATATGTTATAACATAACATAACATAGCACTGCGGATGAAAATACTGTTTTCTGAAATACCACTGCGGATAAAAGAACATCATAAAATGACGAAAGTGCGATCCCCGCCACAGATATCCGCCATCCATTCATCTGTTCAATAAAACATCATAAAGATATAAGTCACCCCGCCGATAACTCAAATATACCCTTCTTTGTTTCGGGAGTTTTGTATGTCCTGGTATCCGTCCCGCATTTCAACCCGTCTGACCATCGGGGGCATCCTGCTTCTCGCTGTCACCACTGCCATTATCATTGTTGTTATGCTGTGGCGGGGTCAGCCCCGCGTTGTGGAAATTAATACTGCATTAATTGAAGAAACCGGACGCGGCCTGACATCCCGGGTCAGCACGATTTTATCTCAGACGGACGGAAAAACCGTCAGTCTGGCGCGCCTGGCGGAAGTGCTGCCCAATGATGAGGCACTGTACCGCTATATCCCGCCCAATTTGATTGAAAGCAATAACCTGATCACCGGCGGCGGTATCTGGCCGGAGCCGGGGGCATTTACGCCGGGCGTTGAGAAACGCAGCTTTTTCTGGGCACGGAATCCGGCCGGGGAACTGGTGTTTTCTGATGAGTACAATACAGCGGGTGCCGGCAATTATCACAATGAAAGCTGGTACAGGAATGCCCGTGAGCAATCCACGGAAAGCTGTTTGTGGTCAGATGTTTACAGAGATGCTGTTTCCGGTGTGAATATGGTGACCTGCAGTGTGCCGTACAAAACCGACGGAAAATTTGCCGGTGTCGCGACAACGGATATCCGCCTGGATAATATCGCCGCCATTATGCAGCAATATGGCAACAGCACCGGTGGCTATGCTTTTGTGACAGACCGCCAGGGGCAACTGATCTATTTTCCGGGTGATGACAGCAAACAATTCAAAACCTTTGATGATCTGGCCGCACAATCAGCCTGGCTGGTGCCGGTGGCGGAAAGCCTGAAGCAAGCGCATTCTGAGCAATCCGCTATCGACAGTATCCGCATTGATAATGACGGACAGCTGAACACCGCTTCACAGGTGATGCTGTTCCCGATGGCTGATACCGGATGGGTTATCGGTCTTGTCACACCGGAAGAGCGGATCACCGGGCTGGCAAAAGTGATGATGCAGGATGTACTGGAAGCCCTGCTGCCGATTATGGCGCTGTTGTTGCTGGGCTCCTGGCTGGTTGTCCGCAGGTTGATCACCCGCCTCGATGAGACCCGTAAAGCCCTCGATGATATTGCGCACGGAGAAGGCGACCTGACACGGCGGATGGAAGTGCGTGGTGCCGATGAGATCTCCGCTATCTCACAGGCATTTAATCTGTTTGCCGATAAAATCTCATCCATGTTGCTTACCGTGCGCAGCAGCAGTTCTGTTGTAGCCGGAAATACCGTTAATCTTGCTGATAATAATAACGAGTTATCCGCACGGGTCACACAGCAGGCGGCGGCACTGGAGCAGAGTGCTTCCGCGATGGAAGAACTTAACGCGACAGTACGTCAGAACAGTGAGAACACCCATCAGGCCGATGAGCTGGCGGAAACCACCGCACAAACCGCAAGCCGCTGCGGGGATATGATGCGTGATGTGATTTCGACAATGAACAGCGTCAGTACATCATCCGGACGAATGGTTGAGATCGTGTCGGTGATCGACAGTATTGCATTCCAGACCAATATTCTGGCACTGAATGCCGCCGTCGAGGCTGCACGCGCCGGAGATTCCGGGCGGGGCTTTGCCGTGGTGGCAACCGAAGTCAGATCACTCGCTCAGCGCAGCGCACAGGCAGCACAGGAGATTAAGGCACTGATCGATGAGTCTGTGCAGAATGTCAAAACCGGCAGTAATCAGGTGCATGAAGCAGGAGAAACGCTGGCAGACCTGGTGATGGATGTGTTGCAGGTAAGACAGCTGATGAGTGATATTCGTGTTGCCGGTGAAGAGCAGAGCAAAGGGCTGGCTGAGGTAACGATGGCAGTCTCTGAGATGGATACCACGGTACAGCAGAATGCCACATTAATTGATGATGCCGCTTCACGGACACAAATCCTGAGAAGAGAGGCCGAACAGCTCGCACAGATGGTATCGGCCTTTAAATTACCGGAACCGCACTAACAATCCGGATATGTTTCCCGGCAGAAAACACTCCGCCGGGACAGCGTGAAATATCAGTCCAGATCTGATGCGTCGTGACGTTCACGGATAAACCGGTCTGACGGCTCTCCGCCGCTGCGGTTAACCCGGCGTCCGCGCTGAACAGCCGGACGTGCCGCTATCTGCTTCGCCCAGCGGATCACATGCGGATATTCACTGACAGACAGGAATGTCGCCGCATTATACAACGTACCCAGCACTAACCCGCCGTACCATGGCCAGGCCGCCATATCCGCGATGGTGTAGTTATCACCGGCAATAAATTCATGCTGACTGAGCTGGCGGTTCAGGACATCCAGCTGGCGTTTGGTTTCCATCGCGTAGCGGTTAATCGGATATTCATATTTTTCAGGTGCATACGCATAGAAATGACCAAATCCGCCGCCGACAAATGGCGCAGATCCCATCTGCCAGAATAACCATGACAGCGTTTCAGCCCGTTCAGGTTGTGTTTCCGGCAGGAACAAAGAGAATTTTTCTGCCAGATACGTCAGAATTGCGCCGGATTCAAAGATCCGTACCGGTTTCTCACCACTTCTGTCGACCAAAGCCGGAATTTTTGAGTTCGGGTTAATATCAACAAACCCGGAGCCAAACTGGTCACCTTCGCCGATATCAATCAGCCAGGCATCATATTCCGCTTCACGGACGCCCGCCGCCAGCAGTTCTTCAAGCATGATAGCCACTTTCTGGCCGTTTGGTGTTCCCAGCGAGTAAAGCTGCAACGGGTGTTTACCGACAGGCAGTGCTTTTTCATGTGTCGCCCCGGCAACAGGACAGTTGGTATTGGCAAATTTTCCGCCGTTTTTCTGTTTCCATTCCCACACCTGAGGCGGGATATAGGTTGGATCAGCCATAACGATGCTCCTTTGTATTTTCTGCCGGATTGAAATGATCAGTTATCCAATCTACCTTCCGGGGAATAAAATACAAACGGAATTTTTTTCG
>NZ_JAODZS010000046.1:0-24784 GCF_029835375.1 Morganella sp. GD04133
CCCTGCTGATTGTGAAAAAGAGAGCTGCGGCTCTCTTTTTTTATATCTCTCTTCCGGCAGCGGCTGACAAAATTTACACAATCGCAATTGTAATAATACTGATTATCATTTACTCTTTACCGCAGTCAGGAGGAATGATATGTACGTATGTTTGTGTAATGCCATCAGTGATAAAGCCATCCGGAATGCCGTGCGTCAGAATAAGGTTCATTCCATCGGTGAACTGCGCAAAATTATCCCTGTCGGCACTGAATGCGGCAAATGCATCCGCCACGCCAAAGCCGTTATTGCAGAAGAGCATATGTCTGTCCCGGTTGACCGCGTCGCCTGAATCTTCTCTCTGAAACCCGCCGGAATTTTGAACTGTATCGCTATTTTGTCACTGTAATCACTCCGTGAATTATTTCCTGTGTCTATACTGAACAGACAGGAAACAAAGGAGGGTACATGAAAGGCGATAAAAAAATGATCTCGCATCTGAACAAATTGCTGGGAAATGAACTGGTTGCCATTAACCAGTATTTTCTGCATGCGCGTATGTTCAAAAACTGGGGTCTGATTAAACTCAACAACAAAGAATATGAAGAATCCATTGATGAGATGAAACACGCAGATGAATACATTGAGCGTATCTTATTTCTGGAAGGGATCCCGAACCTTCAGGATCTCGGCAAACTTCATATTGGCGAAGATGTGGAAGAGATGCTGAAGTCTGATCTTCAGCTGGAACTGGACGGCGCCAAAGATTTACGCGAAGCCATTGCCTATGCCGATTCCAAACATGATTATGTCAGCCGTGATTTAATGATAAAAATTCTGGCGGAAGAGGAATCTCACATCGACTGGCTGGAAACCCAGCTGGATCTGATAGCCCGTGTGGGCCTGCAAAATTATCAGCAGGCGCAGATGGCGGACGCAGACACAGAATAAAGAACAGAGAAATAATCACTGAAGTAAGCAATGTGCAGAACCGCCGGCAGGGAAACCCGCGGCGGTTTTTTCTTTTCTGATTTTTTGTCATAGTGCCGGAGATAATTTGCACAAATCCCGGTTTGCGGCTTGCTTTCAGGGCTCATTCACGTATAATGCGCGGGCTTGCCAATTGTGCAAGCCTGGTTGATACCAGCATTGGGCAGTCTGTTTTTTCGCTGTTCATGAAAATATCCCCGATATGGGGATTACATCGAGAACGATTACACTCCCCCGTCAATCGAAATGGGTGCGAGGAGTAATTTTTTACGTTTATAAAATAGTTGGAGCTCTGGTCTCATGCAGAACCAAAGAATCCGTATCCGCCTTAAAGCTTTTGATCATCGTCTGATCGATCAATCAACTGCGGAAATCGTAGAGACTGCTAAGCGCACTGGTGCGCAAGTTCGTGGTCCTATCCCGCTGCCGACCCGTAAAGAGCGTTTTACCGTTCTGATCTCTCCGCACGTCAACAAAGATGCGCGCGATCAGTACGAAATTCGCACTCACAAACGTCTGGTTGACATCGTTGAGCCAACTGAAAAAACCGTTGATGCTCTGATGCGTCTGGATCTGGCTGCCGGCGTTGACGTGCAGATCAGCCTGGGTTAATCAGGTATCAATTGATTGAGAGGTTGAAACAATGATTGGTTTAGTCGGTAAAAAAGTGGGTATGACCCGCATCTTCACTGAAGAAGGTGTGTCAATCCCTGTTACTGTTATCGAAATCGAAAATAACCGCGTTACTCAGGTTAAATCTGACGAAACTGACGGTTATCGTGCTATTCAGGTTACCACCGGCAGCAAAAAAGCTAACCGTGTGAACAAACCTGAAGCAGGACATTTCGCAAAAGCTGGTGTTGAAGCTGGTCGCCTGTTACGTGAATTCCGCCTGTCAGAAGGTGAAGAGTTCACTGTTGGCCAGAACATCAGCGTTGAAATTTTCGCTGACGTTAAGAAAGTTGACGTTACTGGTACATCTAAAGGTAAGGGCTTCGCCGGTACTGTAAAGCGCTGGAACTTCCGTACTCAGGATGCTACTCACGGTAACTCCTTGTCTCACCGTGTTCCGGGTTCTATCGGTCAGAACCAGACTCCGGGTAAGGTATTTAAAGGCAAGAAAATGGCAGGTCAGCTGGGTAACGAACGTGTAACCGTTCAGAGCCTGGATGTCGTTCGCGTTGACGCTGAGCGTAACCTGCTGCTGGTAAAAGGTGCTGTCCCGGGTGCAACCGGTAGCAACCTGATTGTTAAACCAGCTGTCAAGGCTTAACGTCGAGGAGATAGGAATGGAATTGGTAATGAAAGACGCGCAAAGCGCGCTGACTGTTTCCGAAACTACCTTCGGGCGTGATTTCAATGAAGCGCTTGTCCATCAAGTAGTTGTTGCGTATGCAGCTGGTGCTCGTCAAGGTACACGTGCTCAGAAAACTCGTGCTGAAGTTACTGGGTCTGGTAAAAAACCATGGCGCCAAAAAGGTACTGGTCGTGCCCGCTCTGGTTCAGTTAAGAGCCCAATCTGGCGCTCTGGTGGTATCACTTTCGCAGCGAAACCACAGGACCACAGTCAAAAAGTTAACAAAAAGATGTACCGCGGCGCGCTGAAAAGCATCCTGTCCGAACTGGTACGTCAGGATCGTCTGATCATTGTCGAAAAATTTGCTGTAGAAGCACCTAAAACCAAGCTGCTGGTACAGAAATTGAAAGATATGGCTCTGGAAGACGTGATGATCGTCACTCACGAAGTTGATGAGAACCTGTTCTTAGCAGCTCGCAACCTGTACAAGGTTGATGTGCGTGATGTCACTGCAATCGATCCGGTCAGTCTGATCGCGTTCGGTAAAGTAGTGATGACTGCTGAAGCAGTTAAGCAAGTTGAGGAGATGCTGGCATGATCCGTGAAGAACGTCTGCTGAAAGTACTGCGCGCGCCGCATGTATCTGAAAAAGCGTCTACCGCGATGGAAAAAACCAATACCATCGTGCTCAAAGTTGCTAAAGACGCGACTAAAGCTGAAATTAAAGCTGCAGTTGAAAAACTGTTCGAAGTCAAAGTTGAAGGTGTTAACACTCTGCTGGTTAAAGGCAAAGTGAAGCGCCACGGTCAGCGTTTCGGTCGTCGTAGCGACTGGAAAAAAGCTTACGTCACCCTGCAGGAAGGCCAGAATCTGGACTTCGTCGGCGGCGCTGAGTAAGTCGGAGGAGTAAAGAACAATGGCAATTGTTAAATGTAAACCTACGTCTCCGGGCCGTCGCCACGTCGTTAAAGTGGTTAACCCTGAGCTTCACAAGGGCAAACCTTACGCACCACTGCTTGAGAAAAACAACAAGTCTGGTGGTCGTAACAACAATGGCCGTATCACTACCCGTCATATTGGTGGTGGTCACAAGCAAAATTACCGTATTGTTGACTTTAAACGTAACAAAGACGGTATCCCGGCTGTTGTAGAACGTCTGGAATATGATCCAAACCGTTCAGCAAATATTGCTCTGGTATTATACAAAGACGGTGAACGCCGTTACATCCTGGCGCCTAAAGGCCTGAAAGCTGGTGATCAAATCCAGTCTGGTGTTGATGCTGCAATCAAAGCGGGTAACGCTCTGCCAATGCGCAACATTCCGGTTGGTTCTACTGTTCATAACGTAGAAATGAAACCAGGTAAAGGCGGCCAGATGGCACGTTCTGCCGGTACTTACGTTCAGATCGTTGCGCGCGATGGTGCTTATGTCACTATTCGTCTGCGTTCCGGTGAGATGCGTAAAGTTCCTTCAGACTGCCGCGCGACTTTAGGTGAAGTGGGTAACGCTGAACACATGCTGCGCGTTCTGGGTAAAGCCGGTGCAAGCCGCTGGCGTGGTATTCGCCCTACCGTTCGCGGTACTGCGATGAACCCGGTAGACCACCCACATGGTGGTGGTGAAGGTCGTAACTTTGGTAAACACCCTGTAACACCATGGGGCGTTCAGACCAAAGGTAAGAAGACTCGTAAAAACAAACGCACTGAACACTTCATCGTTCATCGTCGTACTAAGAAATAATTAGAGGATAAGCCATGCCACGTTCTCTCAAGAAAGGTCCTTTTATTGACCTGCACTTGCTGAAGAAGGTAGAGAAAGCGGTGGAAAGCGGTGACAAAAAGCCTGTTAAGACTTGGTCCCGTCGTTCAACGATCTTTCCTAACATGATCGGTTTGACCATCGCTGTCCATAATGGTCGTCAGCATGTTCCGGTTTACGTTACCGACGAAATGGTTGGTCACAAACTGGGTGAATTCGCGCCGACCCGTACTTATCGCGGCCATGCGGCTGATAAAAAAGCCAAAAAGAAATAAGGTAGGAGGAAGAGATGGAAACTATTGCTATGCATCGCCACGCTCGTTCTTCTGCTCAGAAGGTTCGCCTGGTGGCTGACCTGATCCGCGGTAAGAAAGTGTCGCAAGCTCTGGAAATTTTAACCTTTACCAACAAGAAAGCTGCTGGTTTAGTGAAGAAAGTCCTGGAGTCTGCTATTGCTAACGCAGAACACAACGATGGCGCTGACATCGATGATCTGAAAGTAGCGAAAATTTTCGTTGACGACGGCCCAACCATGAAGCGCATCATGCCTCGTGCAAAAGGTCGTGCAGATCGTATTCTTAAGCGCACCAGCCACATCACTGTGGTTGTGTCCGATCGCTGATACCTGGAGACTAGCAATGGGTCAGAAAGTAAATCCAAATGGTATTCGCCTGGGTATTGTTAAACCTTGGAACTCTACCTGGTTTGCGAACACCAAAGAATTCGCTGACAACCTGGACAGCGACTTTAAAGTACGTAAGTACTTAACTAAAGAACTGGAAAAAGCGTCAGTTTCACGCATCGTTATCGAGCGTCCTGCTAAGAGCATCCGTGTGACTATTCACACTGCACGCCCTGGCATCGTGATCGGTAAGAAAGGTGAAGACGTTGAAAAACTGCGCAAAAGCGTTTCAGATATCGCTGGCGTTCCTGCGCAGATCAATATTGCCGAAGTACGTAAACCTGAACTGGACGCAAAATTAGTTGCTGACAGCATCACTTCACAGCTGGAACGTCGTGTTATGTTCCGTCGTGCTATGAAGCGTGCGGTACAGAATGCTATGCGTTTAGGCGCTAAAGGTATCAAAGTCGAAGTCAGCGGCCGTTTAGGCGGTGCTGAAATCGCACGTACTGAGTGGTATCGCGAAGGCCGTGTGCCTCTGCATACCCTGCGTGCAGACATCGATTACAACACCTCTGAAGCTCAGACTACTTATGGTGTTATCGGTGTGAAAGTGTGGATCTTCAAAGGTGAGATTCTGGGTGGCATGGCTGCAGTTGAACAGGCGGAAAAACCGGCTGCTCAACCTAAAAAACAGCAGCGTAAAGGCCGTAAGTAAAGGAGAGTCGCTGAATGTTACAACCAAAGCGTACAAAATTCCGTAAAGTGCACAAAGGCCGTAACCGCGGTCTGGCAGCCGGCGCGGATGTGAGCTTCGGCACTTATGGTCTGAAAGCTGTTGGCCGTGGTCGTCTGACCGCACGTCAGATCGAAGCAGCACGTCGTGCTATGACCCGTGCAGTTAAGCGTCAGGGTAAAATCTGGATCCGTGTGTTCCCGGACAAACCTATCACTGAAAAGCCTCTTGAAGTGCGTATGGGTAAAGGTAAAGGTAACGTGGAGTATTGGGTTGCCTTAATCCAGCCGGGTAAAGTCCTGTATGAAATGGACGGCGTATCGGAAGAGCTTGCTCGTGAAGCATTCAAGCTGGCAGCAGCTAAACTGCCTATCAAAACCACCTTTGTAACTAAGACGGTGATGTAATGAAAGCGAAAGAGCTGCGCGAAAAAAGCGTTGAAGAGCTGAACACTGAGCTGCTGAACCTGCTGCGCGAACAATTTAACCTGCGTATGCAAGCGGCAAGCGGCCAGTTACAACAGTCTCATCTGTTAAAACAAGTGCGTCGTAATATTGCACGTGTTAAGACTTTATTGACTGAGAAGGCGGGTGCGTAATGACCGATAAAATCCGTACTCTGCAAGGTCGTGTTGTTAGTGACAAAATGGAGAAATCCATCGTTGTGACTATCGAGCGTATGGTGAAACACCCTCTGTATGGTAAGTTCATCCGTCGTACGACTAAACTGCACGTACATGACGAGAACAATGAATGTGGTATCGGTGACGTGGTAGAAATCCGCGAAACCCGTCCACTGTCTAAGACTAAGTCCTGGACCCTGGTTCGCGTCGTAGAGAAAGCGGTACTGTAATAGCACTGCTTTCTGATGTAGAATAAACGGCTCGGCTTTAGAGCCGTTTATTTTTTTCTATCCATAACGAAGATGTGGTGTTATAATGCCGCGCCCTCGTAATATGGGTATTTGGACGGCCTCTCTTTTTAGTAAGAGTGGCTCAGTAGTAGTTGACATTTAGCGGAGCACTAAAATGATCCAAGAACAGACTATGCTGAACGTGGCCGATAACTCCGGTGCACGTCGCGTAATGTGTATCAAGGTTCTAGGTGGCTCGCACCGTCGCTACGCAGCTGTAGGCGACATTATCAAAATTACCATCAAGGAAGCAATTCCGCGCGGTAAAGTAAAAAAAGGTGATGTTCTGAAGGCAGTAGTGGTGCGCACCAAGAAGGGTGTACGTCGCCCTGACGGTTCTGTCATTCGCTTCGATAGCAACGCTTGTGTATTGTTAAACAATAACAGCGAGCAGGTTATCGGTACGCGTATTTTTGGGCCGGTAACTCGTGAACTTCGTAACGAGAAGTTTATGAAAATTATCTCACTGGCACCTGAAGTACTCTAAGGAGCGGAACTATGGCAGCGAAAATCCGTCGTGATGACGAAATTATCGTGCTGACCGGCAAAGATAAAGGTAAGCGCGGTAAAGTAAAACAGGTTCTTTCTTCTGGTAAAGTTATCGTTGAAGGTATCAATCTGGTTAAGAAACATCAGAAGCCGGTTCCGGCCCTGAACCAACCAGGTGGCATCGTTGAAAAAGAAGCTGCAATTCAGGTTTCTAACGTTGCAATCTTCAATGCGGCAACCGGCAAGGCTGACCGTGTAGGTTTTAGATTCGAAGACGGCAAAAAAGTCCGTTTCTTCAAGTCTAACAGCGAAACTATCAAGTAATTTTTGGAGTATACGATGGCGAAACTGCATGATTACTACAAAGACGAAGTAGTTAAACAACTGATGACTCAGTTTAACTACAATTCTGTCATGCAAGTCCCTCGGGTCGAGAAGATCACCCTGAATATGGGTGTTGGTGAAGCAATTGCTGATAAAAAACTGCTGGATAACGCAGCAGCTGACTTAGCAGCAATCTCTGGTCAGAAACCATTGATCACCAAAGCACGCAAATCTGTTGCAGGCTTCAAAATCCGCCAGGGCTATCCAATCGGCTGTAAAGTAACTCTGCGTGGCGAACGCATGTGGGAGTTCTTTGAGCGACTGATTTCTATTGCTGTACCACGTATTCGTGACTTCCGTGGCTTGTCCGCTAAGTCTTTCGATGGTCGCGGTAACTACAGCATGGGCGTACGTGAACAAATCATCTTCCCTGAAATCGATTACGATAAAGTGGATCGTGTTCGTGGTCTTGATATTACTATCACTACCACCGCGAAATCTGATGATGAAGGTCGCGCACTGTTATCAGCGTTTAACTTCCCGTTTCGCAAGTAAGGCAGGGTATTCATGGCTAAGAAATCTATGAAAGCACGTGATGTAAAACGTGCAAAATTAGCTGAGAAATTCTTCGCAAAACGCGCAGAACTGAAAGCTACCATCTCCGATGTCAACGCATCAGATGACGATCGTTGGGATGCTGTTCTGAAGCTTCAATCTCTGCCACGTGATTCCAGTCCTTCCCGTCAGCGTAACCGTTGCCGCCAAACCGGGCGTCCACACGGTTTTCTGCGGAAGTTTGGCTTAAGCCGTATTAAAGTCCGTGAAGCCGCTATGCGCGGTGAAATCCCGGGCCTTAAGAAAGCTAGCTGGTAATTGTCACCATATTGAATCACGGGAGTAAAGACAGATGAGCATGCAAGATCCCATCGCGGATATGCTGACCCGTATCCGTAACGGTCAGGCCGCGAACAAAGTTGCGGTCACCATGCCTTCCTCCAAGCTGAAAGTGGCGATTGCCAACGTGCTGAAGGAAGAAGGTTATATTGAAGATTTTAAAATCGAAGGCGACATCAAGCCGGAACTGGAACTGACTCTTAAGTATTTCCAGGGTAAGGCTGTTGTAGAAAGTATCCAGCGCGTAAGCCGCCCAAGTCTGCGTATTTATAAGCGCAAAGACGAACTGCCGCAAGTTATGGCAGGTCTGGGTATCGCAGTTGTTTCTACATCTAAAGGTGTAATGACTGATCGTGCAGCTCGCCAGGCTGGTCTTGGTGGCGAGATTCTCTGCTACGTAGCATAATTCGGGAGGAAAGAATGTCTCGTGTGGCAAAAGCACCCGTCGTCATTCCTGCCGGCGTAGAGGTAAAACTCAACGGTCAGGTTATTTCGATTAAGGGTAAAAACGGCGAGTTGAGCCGTAATATCCACAACGCTGTAGAAGTTAAACATGCAGACAACCAGTTAACCTTTGGTCCGCGTGACGGTTTTACCGACGCATGGGCACAGGCTGGTACAACTCGTGCACTGGTTAACGCTATGGTTGTTGGTGTTACCGAAGGCTTCTCTAAGAAGCTGCAACTGGTAGGTGTTGGTTATCGTGCAGCCGTTAAAGGTGATGTGGTAAACCTGTCTGTAGGTTTCTCTCACCCGGTAGAGCACAAACTGCCGGCTGGCGTTACTGCTGAATGTCCGACCCAAACTGAAATCGTACTGAAAGGTGCAGATAAGCAGGTTATTGGTCAGATCGCAGCAGACTTACGCGCCTATCGTCGCCCTGAACCTTACAAAGGTAAAGGTATTCGCTACGCCGACGAAGTCGTGCGTATTAAAGAGGCTAAGAAGAAGTAAGGTAACACTATGGATAAGAAAGCAGCTCGTATCCGTCGTGCGACCCGCGCACGCCGCAAGCTTATGGAACTGGGTGCAACCCGCCTGGTGGTACATCGTACCCCTCGCCATATCTATGCGCAGGTTATTGCACCAAACGGTTCTGAAACGTTGGTGGCCGCTTCTACTGTTGAAAAAGCTATCAGCGAACAAGTTAAATACACCGGAAACAAAGATGCCGCGGTTGCAGTAGGTAAAGCTATTGCTGAGCGCGCACTGGAAAAAGGAATCAAAGCAGTATCCTTTGACCGTTCAGGTTTCCAATATCATGGTCGAGTCCAGGCACTGGCAGATGCTGCCCGTGAAGCTGGCCTACAGTTCTAAGGTAGAGGTGTAAGATGGCACACATCGAAAAACAGGCTGGCGAACTGCAGGAAAAGCTGATCGCGGTAAACCGCGTATCTAAAACCGTTAAAGGTGGTCGTATCTTTAGCTTCACCGCACTGACTGTAGTGGGTGATGGCAATGGCCGCGTTGGTTTTGGTTACGGTAAAGCACGCGAAGTTCCGGCAGCAATCCAGAAAGCGATGGAAAAAGCCCGTCGCAACATGAAAACCGTTGCACTTAACAACGGCACATTATTCCACCCAGTGAAAGGCACACACACCGGTTCCCGCGTGTTTATGCAGCCTGCTCACGAAGGTACCGGTATTATTGCCGGTGGTGCAATGCGTGCTGTTCTTGAAGTTGCCGGTGTTCGTAACGTCCTGGCTAAAACTTATGGTTCCACGAACCCAATTAACGTTGTTCGTGCAACACTGGATGCTTTAGACAGCATGAAGTCTCCGGAAATGGTTGCAGCTAAGCGTGGTAAATCCGTCGAAGAAATTCTGGGGTAATGGACCATGGCTAAGACAATTAAAATTACACAAACCCGCAGCTCAATCGGCCGTCTGCCAAAACACAAGGCAACTCTGGTCGGTTTAGGTCTGCGTCATATTGGCCACACTGTAGAACGCGAAGATACACCAGCGGTCCGTGGTATGGTTAATCGTATTTCCTATATGGTTAAAGTTGAGGAGTAACAGATGCAATTAAATACTCTGTCTCCGGCAGCAGGTGCTAAACACGCACCGAAACGTGTAGGTCGTGGTATTGGTTCCGGTCTCGGTAAAACTGCAGGTCGTGGTCACAAAGGTCAGAGCTCTCGTTCTGGCGGTGGCGTACGTCGTGGGTTTGAAGGTGGCCAGATGCCTTTATATCGTCGTCTGCCAAAATTCGGCTTTACTTCACGTAAAGCGATGGTCACTGCTGAGATCCGTTTATCTGATCTGCAGCTGATCGAAGGCGATGTTATCGATCTTAATGTATTGAAAGCCGCAAACGTTATTGGTCCACAGATCGAGTACGCGAAAGTGTTCCTGTCTGGTGAACTGACTCGTGCAGTTACTGTACGCGGCCTGCGTGTTACTAAAGGCGCTCGTGCTGTTATCGAAGCTGCTGGCGGTAAAATCGAGGAATAAGTAACAGATGGCAAAGCAACCAGGTACAGATTTCCAAAGTGCTAAAGGCGGAATAGGTGAGTTAAAGCGTCGTTTACTGTTTGTGCTCGGCGCACTGATTGTTTTCCGTATTGGCTCTTTCATTCCTATCCCTGGTATTGATGCCACTGTTCTTGCGAAATTGCTCGAGCAACAACAAGGCACCATCATTGAGATGTTTAACATGTTCTCTGGTGGTGCGTTGAGTCGTGCTTCAATCTTTGCGCTGGGTATCATGCCGTACATTTCGGCATCGATTATCATCCAGCTGCTGAGCGTGGTGAACCCGCGCCTGGCGGAGATTAAGAAAGAAGGGGAAGCTGGTCGTCGTAAGATTAGCCAGTACACCCGGTATAGTACGTTAGTCCTCGGTATATTCCAATCTGTTGGTATCGCGATGGGCTTACCGAATATGCCTGGTATGCAGGGCCTGGTTATTAACCCCGGTTTTGCATTCTACTTCACGGCTGTTGTGAGTTTGGTGACAGGGACTATGTTCCTGATGTGGCTGGGTGAGCAGATTACTGAACGTGGTATCGGTAACGGTATTTCGATCATTATCTTCGCCGGTATTGTTGCGGGCCTTCCGTCAGCAATTGGTCATACCATTGAGCAAGCTCGTCAAGGCGAACTGCACTTCCTCCTGTTGCTATTGGTTGCAGTCTTGGTATTTGCGGTTACTTGCTTTGTTGTCTTTATGGAGCGTGGTCAGCGTCGTATCGTCGTTAACTATGCCAAACGTCAGCAAGGCCGCCGTGTTTACGCGGCACAAAGTACACACTTACCGTTGAAAGTGAATATGGCGGGTGTAATTCCTGCGATTTTCGCTTCCAGTATTATCCTGTTCCCTGGTACAATTGCATCTTGGTTCGGTGATGGTACTGGTTGGGATTGGCTGACGACAATTTCTATGTATCTGCAGCCAGGCCAGCCGCTCTATGTGTTACTTTATGCCTCTGCAATCATATTCTTCTGTTTCTTCTATACCGCACTGGTATTTAATCCAAGAGAAACAGCAGATAACCTGAAGAAGTCCGGTGCATTTGTACCAGGAATTCGTCCGGGAGAGCAAACGGCCAAGTACATCGATAAAGTAATGACCCGTTTAACTTTAGTTGGCGCGTTATACATTACCTTTATCTGCCTAATCCCGGAGTTCATGCGTGACGCAATGAAAGTACCTTTCTACTTTGGTGGTACTTCCCTCTTAATCGTGGTTGTGGTCATCATGGACTTTATGGCTCAAGTGCAAACTCTGATGATGTCAAGTCAGTACGAGTCTGCATTGAAAAAAGCAAACCTCAAAGGTTATAACCGTTAATTCGGTTTGCTTTAGAAGTTACGGAGAGTAAAAATGAAAGTTCGTGCTTCCGTCAAGAAATTATGCCGTAACTGCAAAATCGTTAAGCGTCACGGTGTCGTGCGCGTGATTTGCAGTGCTGAGCCTAAGCATAAACAGCGCCAAGGCTAATAAAAAGCATATTTTTCTTGCAAAGTTGGATTGAGCTGGCTAAATTAGCCAGCCAATCTTTTTATAAACGTGGTTCTACTGTTTGAGTATCCTGAAAACGGGCTTTTCAGATCAGTATTACCCCAAAATTTTTAGGAGTGCATAGTGGCCCGTATAGCAGGCATTAACATTCCTGATCATAAACATGCTGTTATTGCATTAACTGCAATTTTCGGCATCGGCTTAACCCGTTCACAGGCTATCTGTAAAGCAACGGGTATTGCTGAAGATGTTAAGATCAGTGAGCTGTCTGAAGAGCAAATCGACCAACTGCGTGACGAAGTTGCTAAATACGTTGTAGAAGGTGACCTGCGCCGTGAAGTGACCCTCAGCATCAAACGTCTTATGGACATTGGTTGCTATCGTGGTTTACGCCATCGTCGTGGTCTTCCGGTACGCGGTCAGCGTACGAAGACTAACGCACGTACCCGTAAGGGTCCGCGTAAGCCGATCAAGAAATAATCGGGGAATCTTATAATGGCAAAAGCACCTGTTCGTGCACGTAAGCGTGTAAGAAAACAAGTCTCTGACGGTGTGGCTCATATCCATGCTTCTTTCAACAACACAATCGTTACCATCACTGACCGTCAGGGTAACGCATTAGGTTGGGCAACTGCCGGTGGTTCCGGTTTCCGTGGTTCTCGTAAATCAACTCCATTCGCAGCACAGGTTGCAGCAGAACGTTGCGCAGAGGCTGTGAAAGAGTACGGTATTAAGAATCTGGAAGTTATGGTTAAAGGACCTGGTCCTGGCCGTGAGTCAACCGTTCGCGCATTAAACGCGGCTGGTTTCCGCATCACTAACATTACTGATGTGACTCCGATCCCTCATAACGGTTGTCGTCCTCCGAAAAAACGTCGCGTTTAATCGCCCTCACGTTTTTTAGGATAGTTGGAGAAAGAAAATGGCTAGATATTTGGGTCCGAAGCTCAAGCTGAGCCGTCGCGAAGGAACAGACCTCTTCCTGAAGTCTGGTGTTCGCGCGATTGACACCAAGTGTAAATTAGATCAAGCACCAGGCCAGCACGGCGCCCGTAAACCGCGTCTGTCTGATTATGGTGTTCAGTTACGTGAAAAACAAAAAGTTCGTCGTATGTACGGCGTACTGGAACGTCAGTTCCGTAACTACTATAAAGAAGCAACCCGCCTGAAAGGCAACACCGGTGAAAACCTGCTGTCTCTGCTGGAAGGTCGTTTAGACAACGTTATTTATCGTATGGGCTTTGGCGCAACCCGCGCAGAAGCACGTCAGATCGTCAGCCACAAAGCTGTCATGGTAAATGGCCGTGTTGTAAACATTGCTTCTTATCAGGTTTCCCCTAACGACGTAATCAGCATTCGTGAAAAAGCGAAAAAACAGTCTCGTATTAAGGCTGCTTTAGAGCTGGCTGAGCAGCGTGAAAAACCAACTTGGTTGGAAGTTGATGCTGCGAAAATGGAAGGTGTGTTCAAACGTATTCCTGAGCGTACTGACCTTTCTGCTGATATTAACGAGCACCTGATCGTCGAGCTTTACTCTAAGTAAGGCTTAGCACCAAAGAGAGGACACAATGCAGGGTTCTGTGACAGAGTTTCTTAAACCGCGCCTGGTTGATATCGAGCAAATCAGTTCGACGCACGCCAAGGTGACCCTTGAACCATTAGAGCGTGGCTTTGGCCATACTCTGGGTAACGCACTGCGCCGTATTCTGCTTTCGTCTATGCCGGGTTGTGCGGTAACTGAGGTTGAGATTGATGGTGTACTCCATGAGTACAGCACTAAAGAAGGTGTACAGGAAGATATCCTGGAAATTCTGCTCAACCTGAAAGGGCTGGCGGTAAAACTTCAGGGGAAAGATGAAGTCATCTTAACTCTGAATAAATCTGGCATTGGCCCTGTGACTGCAGCCGACATCATCCATGACGGTGATGTTGAAATCGTCAAGCCGGAGCATGTAATTTGCCATCTCACTGACGAAGGCGCATCTATTAATATGCGCATCAAAGTTCAGCGTGGTCGTGGTTATGTTCCGGCTTCTGCCCGAATTCATTCGGAAGAAGATGAGCGCCCAATCGGTCGTCTGTTAGTAGACGCGTGCTACAGCCCAGTTGAGCGTATTGCTTACAATGTTGAAGCAGCACGTGTTGAGCAGCGTACCGATTTGGATAAATTGGTTATCGAAATGGAAACCAACGGCACGATTGATCCAGAAGAATCAATTCGTCGTGCGGCAACCATTCTGGCCGAACAACTGGAAGCTTTCGTTGACTTACGTGATGTTCGTCAGCCGGAAGTGAAAGAAGAAAAACCAGAATTCGATCCGATTTTACTGCGCCCAGTAGACGATCTCGAATTGACTGTCCGCTCTGCTAACTGTCTCAAGGCAGAAGCAATCCACTACATCGGTGATCTGGTACAGCGTACAGAAGTTGAGTTGCTCAAAACGCCTAACCTTGGTAAGAAATCACTTACTGAAATTAAGGACGTTCTGGCATCTCGTGGCTTATCTCTGGGCATGCGTCTGGAAAATTGGCCGCCGGCAAGTATTGCTGACGAATAAGATCACAGGTTAAGGTTTTACTGAGAAGGATAAGGTCATGCGCCATCGTATGAGTGGTCGTCAATTGAACCGCAACAGCAGCCATCGCCAAGCTATGTTTCGTAACATGGCCGGTTCTTTAGTTCGTCACGAAATTATCAAGACGACTTTGCCTAAGGCAAAAGAACTGCGTCGCGTTGTTGAGCCGTTGATTACCCTGGCTAAAACGGATAGCGTTGCTAACCGTCGTTTAGCATTCGCCCGTACTCGTGATAACGAAATCGTGGCAAAACTGTTCAACGAGCTGGGACCACGTTTCGCTCAGCGTGCAGGTGGTTACACCCGCATTCTGAAATGTGGTTTCCGTGCTGGTGACAATGCTCCAATGGCTTACATTGAGCTTGTTGACCGCGCTGAATCCCAGACTGAAGCAGCAGCAGAGTAATCTGTTACTGCGTAAAAAAACCGGGTTTTTACCCGGTTTTTTTATTTCTGTTAATCCTGCCCTTGAAGTTACTCCCCTCATCCCCATATCTCTGCCAATGACATACAACATTTTACGATTCTGATATGATGGCTTCAGGCCAGATGATGTCAGGAGGTTGCCGATGTACCGAATTGGTCAGCTAGCAAAACTTGCAGAAGTGACACCGGATACAATCCGTTTTTATGAAAAACAGGGCATGATGGATCATCAGACCCGGACGGATGGCGGCTATCGTTTGTATACTGAGCAGGATCTGCACCGGCTGCGTTTTATCCGCTATGCAAAACAATTAGGGTTTACCCTGGAAGCGATCAGCGAACTGTTATCGATCCGCGTTGATCCTGAACATCACACCTGCCGGGAATCAAAGCAAATTGTGGATGACCGGCTGAAAGATGTGGAAACAAAGTTAGTTGAAATGCAGCGAATGCGGGATTCCCTGAAAATGCTGAGTGATGCCTGTTGCGGAACGGCTCATGTCAGTTCACAATGCACCATCCTGGAAATCCTTGAACAGGGCGCGACAGAGCCCTGTGGCTGTTCACAAAAAGAGAGTAAGCATAATCAATGAGGTTACTATGACAAAATATGCTCACAAGCGCGGCGTAATACAAGATAACGCCCTCGAAGCACTGTTATCCGATCCGCTTTTCCGGCAGAGAGTAGAAAAAAATAAGAAAGGTAAAGGGAGTTACAACCGGAAAGAAAAACACAACAAGGCAGGTTACCGGGAGGCCAGTAGTAAGCGATTAGATAATCTTTTACTACTGGCCTTTTAGTTTATTATTTCCTTTGTTCTTTTAATAAATCACGGATTTCAGTCAGTAATGTTTCTTCTGCTGATGGTGCCGGTGGCGCAGCGGGAGCTTCGGCCTGTTCGCGGCGTAATTTATTCAGCATTTTGATGGCAATGAAGATAGCAAATGCGACGATAACGAAATCAAAAACGGTTTGCAGGAATACACCATAGTTCAGTACAACAGCAGGCACATCTCCGCTGGCTTCCCGCAGCACAACGGCAAATTGCTTGAAGTCGATTCCGCCGATCAGTAAACCGAGTGGTGGCATGATGACATCAGCAACTAATGAGGACACAATTTTGCCGAATGCTGCACCGATAATGATACCGACAGCCATATCAACGACATTGCCGCGCATTGCAAATTCACGAAACTCTTTTATGAAGCTCATACCCTTTTCCTTACCAAAAATGTTAACAACTTGTCATTCTCAAGTATAAATCAATAGTATTTACTATCAAAATATTAAGCACTTATTTATAAAAAGAACGGACTTGGCTGGAAGAGCTTCTCCACCTCGGGTACGTGGCGTTTATCAGTAATGAACAGCACGACATGGTCTCCCTGTTCAATACTGTGCTCATCATTGGCAATAATTACCTGCTCATCTCTGACAATCGCACCAATAATCGTACCCGGTGGCAGCTTAATATCGGCAATTTTGCGTCCGACAACTTTTGAGGTGTTTTCATCGCCATGTGCAATTGCTTCAATGGCTTCCGCAACACCACGGCGCAGCGAGGACACACTGACAATATCTGCCTTGCGCACATGACCGAGTAATGCAGAAATAGTAGCTTGTTGCGGGGAGATAGCGATATCAATCACACCGCCCTGAACCAGATCCACATAGGCGCTGCGCTGGATAAGCACCATGGCTTTTTTGGCCCCCATCCGCTTGGCAAGCATTGCGGACATGATATTGGCCTCGTCATCGTTGGTCAGGGCGATAAAGACATCAACCTGTTCAATATGTTCTTCTGCTAATAATTCCTGGTCGGAGGCATCCCCGTAGAAAACAATAGTGTCATGCAGCAGCTCTGCGAGATCGGTTGCCCGGTTAGCGTTATGCTCGATCAGTTTGACGTTATAGTCTTTCTCGATACGCAGTGCCAGACCGGCACCGACGTTCCCGCCGCCGACAATCATGATTCGCTTATACGGTTTTTCCAGACGCTGTAGTTCACTCATTACCGCACGGATATGCTCGGATGCGGCGACAAAGAACACTTCATCACCGGCTTCAATAATGGTTGAACCCTGCGGGCGAATCGGTCTGTCCTGACGGAAGATGGCCACAACCCGTGTTTCAATATGCGGCATATGCTCGCGCAGGCTGGAAAGGGCGTTTCCGACCAGCGAGCCGCCGTAATAAGCTTTCACGGCGACAATACTGACACGGCCTTCGGCAAAATTCACAACCTGAAGGGCGCCGGGATACTGGATCAGTTTATAGATGCTGTCGATCACCAGCTGTTCCGGGGCGATCAGGTGATCGATCGGGATCGCTTCCGGTAAAAATAATTTATCGGCTTCCCGGACATATTCTGAGGATCGGATACGGGCGATCTTATTCGGCGTATTGAACAGGGTGTATGCAACCTGGCAGGCGATCATATTGGTTTCATCGGAGTTGGTCACTGCGACGAGCATATCCGCATCTTCCGCACCGGCTTCCCGCAGTACCCGCGGATGAGAGCCGGCTCCGTTTATTACCCGGAGATCGAATTTATCCTGTAACTGACGCAGCCTGTCCGGGTTGGTATCCACAACAGTAATATCGTTGTTTTCATCCACTAAGTTTTCTGCCAGTGTGCCGCCGACCTGACCGGCACCGAGAATAATAATTTTCATATAAATGATCGTCCGGGTTGTTTATCAGGCAGGAAGTGCCTGTTTAACCAGTTTAGCGTAAAAAAATCCGTCTCCGCTCTGCGCATCCGGCAGCATCTGGTAGCCTGTTGCTGGTGTATCGGTTAATACAGCATCACGGTGCGAAGAGAGAAAATTATTTATCTGATGAATATTCTCCTCCGGTAACACCGAGCAGGTTGCATAGACCAGTGTGCCGCCGGGCTTGAGATAAGGCCAGACGGCGTCCAGAATTTCCCGTTGCAGCGCAGCCAGCTCATTGATGTCATTATCACGGCGCAGCCATTTGATATCCGGATGACGGCGGATAACGCCGGTCGCAGAGCAAGGGGCATCCAGCAAAATGCGATCGAATATCTGAGATTCTGCCCACTGTTCCGGATAACGGCCGTCACCGGTTTTCACCACCGCGTTTTGTTTAAGTCGTTGTAAATTCTCATTAACCCGGGTTAAACGCTGTTTATCCACATCAACAGCCATGACATGAGCGCGGGGTGCTATCTCCAGAATGTGGGTGGTTTTCCCGCCGGGTGCCGCGCACAAGTCTAAAATAGTCTCATCATTCTGCGGATCAAGCAGTAATGCACAGCCCTGCGCGGAACTGTCCTGCACGGTAACCCAGCCATCCGCAAACCCCGGCAGATCAGTGACCGGGCAGGGCGTTGCCAGACGCAGTGCATCGGGATATGCCGGATTATAAAAGGCTTCAATATCCTTTTCTGCCAGCAGGGCCTGATATGCCTGAGCAGAGTGATGGTTACGGTTAACCCGCAGCCACATCGGCGGTTTTTCATTATTTGCCGTAATAATCGCTTCCCAGTTGTCAGGATATGCCGCCTGAATCCGCGACAGCAGCCATTTCGGATGCAGCCAGCGGCTTTCATTATTGGCAAAACGTTCGGACAGCACCTGCTCCTGACGCTGGAACTGACGCAGCACCCCGTTAATCAGTCCCTTCAGCTGGGGTTTTTTCAGTGCAACAGCACCATTAACCGTTTCGGATAGTGCGGCATGTGCCGGGATCCGTGTATAACGGAGTTGATAAAAACCGACCAGAATCAGATAATGCAGTACCCGTTGCTTACCGGTCAGCGGTTTTGCCATCAGTTGCTGGCTGTACCATTCGAGCTCCGGCAGTACCCGCATCACACCAAAACATAATTCCTGCAGCAATGCTTTATCTTTCGGGTTGATATCCCGCTGATATTCAGGCAGAAGTGCGCTGAGTGACTGTCCCTGATCCAGGACCTGGCTGATGATACGGGCAGCAATGCTGCGTAGGTTATAACTGTTTTTCATTGTGATTCCGGTATGCCGGCAAGCGATAAAGAGAAAGGGTGACCGGCATACCACACTGGGCATGCCGGTTATGAAACAAAATTACAGTGAATTTCCCGGGGTAAACCATTCTTTGCGGGAATTCAGAATATCAGCGGCTGACATCGGTTTTTTCCCGGCAGGCTGTAACTGTGTGATATTCAGGATCCCTTCTGCAGTGGCAACCTGAATGCCGTTTTTATCCGCACGGATAACCGTTCCCGGCGCTGCGGAAGTCTGTTCCGCAATCACATTGGCCTGCCAGACTTTCACCGGTTGCTCATCAATCACCATGTAGCTGATTGGCCACGGGTTGAAGGCACGGATACAGCGGTCCAACTGTGCGGCAGAAAGAGACCAGTCCAGCCGGGCTTCTTCTTTGCTCAGTTTTTCTGCATAGGTGACCAGAGTGTTGTCCTGTTTTTCAGGGCGGAGCGCATTCTGACAGACCAGAGACAGTGTATGTAACAGTGCCTGCGGGCCGATACCGGCGAGTTTTTCATACAGGGATGCACTGGTATCTTCTGATGTGATATCACATTCAGCTTTATACAGCATATCGCCGGTATCCAGACCGGCATCCATCTGCATGATGGTCACGCCGGTTTTGGCATCACCGGCCCACAATGCACGCTGGATAGGCGCTGCACCACGCCATGCCGGTAACAGGGAACCATGAACATTCAGACATCCCAGGCGCGGAATATCCAGCACTGCCTGCGGTAAAATCATCCCGTAGGCCACGACAATCATAATGTCTGCCTGCTGGTCACGTATCCACTGGTGATTTTCTTCTTTGCGCAGTGTGGATGGCTGGAAAACAGGAATATCGTGCTGTTGTGCCAGTTCTTTTACCGGGCCTGCGGTGATTTTTTTCCCGCGGCCGGCAGGGCGATCCGGCATGGTTAAGACGCCAACGACATTATGCTCTGACTGAATCAGGGCATCGAGGTGGCGTGCGGCAAAATCAGGCGTTCCTGCAAAGATAATACGTAATGAATCTGACACGTTGCTTTCCTGTAAAAATAATAATGCCACAAACAATAACAGTGCCCGTGCGCTGCTGCGGTCTGTGGCAGATAAAGACTGCGGGTATTAAGACCGGGCTCTGAGTCTGTCCAGTTTTTCGACTTTCTGACGGATGCGCTGGCGTTTCATAGCGGAAAGGTAATCAACAAATAATTTGCCTTCCAGGTGATCCATTTCATGCTGGATACAAATTGCCAGCAGATCACCGGTTTCCAGCTCGAAAGGCTCGCCGTTATAGTCCAGCGCTCGGATTTTAACTTGCTCAGCACGCGGTACGAATGCCCGCTGCTCAGGAATCGATAAACAACCTTCTTCGATTCCGGCTTCTCCGGATTTTTCCAGCAGTTCCGGGTTGATCAGCACCAGGCGCTCATTCCGCTCTTCTGACACATCAATCACGATAATGCGCTGGTGGATATCAACCTGAGTGGCCGCCAGACCAATACCTTCTTCGTCGTACATGGTTTCGAACATATCATCGACAATCTTCTGAATGCCGGCATCGACTTTTTCAACCGGCTTTGCAATCTTGCGAAGCCGCTCGTCGGGATAATGTAATACAGTTAATAACGCCATAGATTTTTTCGTGTTCTATCTAAAAAATGGATGGAAATTAATGTCTATTCTAGACAGTTATCAGCCTGATTGACAGTATTGCCCGCAGCGGACACCGCATTTTTATCACAGGCTCAGTCGGGATGGTGCAATGGATGAAAGGGAAATTTGGTTACGTCTGGCGTGTATCAGGCGGTTAAGTGCTCATCATGCTGTCAGTGCTGCCACTATACTGACAGAGACCTGCTCACAGAAAAACGGTGCGATCTGCCGGCAGTTACATCAGTGCGGACTCACACTGGTGCAGTGTCAGCAATTTATGAATGTGAATACATCCAGGCTGAAAACGGCACTATTATGGGCTGATTCACCGGGTAACATGATATTGCCCCTGTCATCACCACACTATCCGTTTTTATTAAAGCAGATCTATTCACCCCCGCTTGTGCTTTTTGTGGCAGGGCAGTGTGAGGCGTTATCTGTCCCGCAGGTCAGTATGGTGGGCAGCCGTGCTGTTACCCATTACGGCGAAAAGTGGGCGGGCTGTTTTGCCCGGCATCTTGTGCAGCATAATCTGGTCATCACCAGCGGACTGGCTGCGGGTGTGGACGGATGCTGCCATGAGGCGGCGCTGGCATCCGGCGGAAAGACAATAGCGGTATCCGGCAGCGGGTTATCTCATATTTATCCTGCAAAGCACCGGTCTCTGGCAGAGGAGATTACAGAAAATGGCGCACTTATCTCTGAATATTTTCCGGATGTGCCGCCACTGGCCAAAAATTTTCCCCGCCGTAACCGGATAATCAGCGGGTTAAGCCGACTGCTGATTGTGATTGAGGCCGGACGGCGCAGCGGGTCATTAATTACGGCACAATGCGCGCTGGAGCAGGGGCGGGATGTATTTACGTTACCGGCAGTGCTTGGTAATCCGGCGTATGAGGGCAACCACTGGTTGTTGCAACAGGGTGCCTATATTGCAACAGCACCGGGGGATATCACGGATCATCTCGCGCTGAATATGCAGTGGCTGGCGCTGCCGCCGATCCCGGAAACACCGGAAGCGATTATCACACCCGTACAGGAGGAACTGCCGTTTGCACATGTGCTGATTAATGTGGATGATGAACCGACACCGGCGGATATCATTGCCGCGCGGTGTGAGCTGCCTGTCACGGAGGTGACAACACAACTGCTGCAGCTGGAGTTATCAGGTAAAATAGCCGTGGTCAGCGGGGGATATATCCGCCTGCATCACTGAACGGTATCGGCGTAAGGTAAAATTATCATGTCAAAATTAACGGCGGAATGCTGTCCGGAATGCGGCGGAGAGCTGGTTATCCGCAATGGTGCTCACGGTCCTTTTTTCGGCTGCTCTGCTTATCCGGAATGTGATTACATCCGTCCGCTGAAAGCCGGTACTGACGGACATATCATCAAAGTGCTGGACGGACAGTTGTGCCCGCAGTGCGGCGGGACGCTGGTGCTGCGTCAGGGGCGCTACGGAATGTTTATCGGCTGCGGAAATTTTCCGGAGTGTGAATATATTGCATCTATTGATTCACCGGATGAAACAACAGTGGCCTGTCCGCAGTGCCATGATGGTAAGTTACTTCAGCGTAAGTCCCGGTTCGGTAAAATTTTTTATGCCTGTAACCGCTATCCGGCCTGTCAGTTTTCACTGAACAGCAAACCGGTTGCCGGCGAGTGTCAGTATTGCGGCTATCCGCTGCTGGTGGAAAAGAGGACACCAACAGGCGTAAGATTAAGTTGTGCGAGTAAAGCCTGCGCAAAACGACAAAAAGAACAGAATGAGAATAATGATGAATCATAATCAAACCACAGCAAATTTCGACACAATCATAAAAGCACTTAATAACCAAGAAGTTATCGCCTATCCGACAGAGGCTGTCTTTGGCCTCGGGTGTGACCCGGACAGTGAACAGGCCGTGATGGCACTGCTGGATCTGAAGCAGCGTCCGTGGGAAAAAGGGCTGATTCTGATCGCTGATAACTATGATCAGGTGAAACCGTATATTGATGATTCACGGCTGACAGATGAACAGCGTGAAGCGATGTTTGCCTCCTGGCCGGGCCCGGTGACCTGGGTGATCCCGGCAAAACCCGCCACACCAAAATGGCTGACCGGCCGTTTTGACTCGCTGGCTGTCCGCGTAACCGATCATCCGGTGGTCAAAGCATTATGCCTGGCATACGGCAAACCGGTGGTGTCCACCAGTGCGAACCTGAGCGGGCTGGAGCCGTGCCGGACAACTGATGAAGTCAATGCACAGTTTAACGGACGGATCCCGGTGGTTGACGGGCTGGTCGGCGGGCGGAAAAATCCGTCTGAGATCCGTGATGCACTGACAGGGCAGTTATACCGCCAGAGCTGACAGAACACCAAAAGGACCCGGAATGAAAAAATTTGCCGTTTTTGGCCATCCGATTGCACACAGCCAGTCACCCTTTATTCATCAGGAATTTGCCGGACAATTTGGTATTGAACTGAGTTATGAGCGGATCCTTTCTCCGCTCGACGGCTTTCGCGACAGTGTTTCTGCATTTTTTGCTGCGGGCGGGATGGGAGCGAATGTCACATTGCCTTTTAAAGAGCAGGCGCATGCGCTGGTGAATGAGCGTAGTGAGCGGGCACAGGTCTGCGGCGCGGTAAACACCCTGTATCTGACAGAAGATAAACGGCTGGCAGGGGATAATACCGACGGCGAAGGGCTGGTGATTGATTTGCAGCGGCTGATGTTTATCCGCCCCGGTGACAGTATTCTGCTGATTGGTGCAGGTGGCGCGGCCCGGGGCGCACTGTTATCACTGTTACAGGCGGGATGCGCTGTTACCGTTACCAACCGGACATTCAGCAAGGCACAGTCTCTGGCTGAGCGGTTTGCCGGTCACGGAAAAGTCAGTGCAATGCCGATCAGTGAAACCGGAACAACCGGGTTTTCACTGATTATTAATGCCACATCGTCCGGGGTGGACGGCGCGGTTCCGCAGATCCCGTTGTCATTACTGAATCAGTCAGTTGCCTGTTACGATATGTTTTACCGTACGGGGCTGACACCTTTCCTGCAACTTGCCGCAGATAACGGTGTGACCCGGTATGCTGACGGGCTGGGTATGCTGGCTGGCCAGGCGGCTTTTGCATTCAGGTTATGGCATGGCGTATTGCCGGATATTGCACCGGTACTGACAAAACTCAAACAGAAGATGACATCATGAACCAGTCCATTCAGTTTCCGGATCGCGAATCACGGGACGATGACCGGGAGTGTATTGTCTTTCCGGTGATGATTAACGGCTTTTTATCGGATTGCCGCGTCTCTGCACAATACCTGCAATCCCGTTACGGAACGGAGCCCGGAGAGGATATGCTGTCGCTCTTCCGCCGGAACCGCTGGGATCTGGAGGAAGAGTTTGCCGAATATATTGAAAAGGGTGAAGCGGACGAACCGCCTTACCGGTTACCCTGCGACAGATAATCATTTTTCCACATAACATAGTTATTGGCTGAATATTTCAGCCCTTCATATTCTTCCGGTTTCAGCGGACGGACGGCTTTGGCAGGGCTGCCGAGATACAGGTAGCCGCTTTCCAGATGTTTGCCGGGAGAAACCAGACTGCCCGCGCCGATAATGACATCATCCTCTACCACCACACCGTCCAGCAGAATTGAACCCATACCGACCAGAACACGGTTACCGATAGTGCAGCCGTGCAGCATCACTTTATGGCCGACGGTAACATCCTCGCCGATAATCAGCGGGTGACCGGCCGGATTATCCGCCGTCTGGTGAGTGACATGTAATACGGAGCCGTCCTGAATATTGGTACGCTGACCAATCTGAATGTAATTGACATCTCCCCGGGCAACGACCAGCGGCCAGATACCGACATCATCAGCCAGACGCACATCACCGATAATGACGGAAGAATCATCGATCATGACATTTTTACCGACAGAAGGGGTTAATGTCAGATAGGGACGGAGTTTATTCACAATAATTACCTCAGAATATAAATGTATTTTGGTGATCTTAATGAGAGAGTTTACCGGAGGCAATGCAACTTTCGGGCATAATTGCCGGAAAATACGACATGATGCTCAAAAGACAGACAGTTAATAAGAAAATTCAAAAAAAAGGTTGTGCAAAACGAAAAGCTCCCTATAATGCGCCACCACTGACACGGAACAACGCGATAACAC
>NZ_JAODZS010000047.1:0-24529 GCF_029835375.1 Morganella sp. GD04133
TTTAAAACTGAAAGCGTAAGGTTTTTGTCATAATCCATTTAATATCAATGCGTTAAATAAAATAAAGTTCATTATCTATACAACAAAATACTACTTTCCACTACTTTTCACTCTATATTTATCATCACGTTACGAAAAATAGTGAACGGCATTGTTGCACCATTATCACAGCAGGAATTGCTTCTGTCTATCGCAGCATAACCAGAAAACACAGGTAAATGGTCGATACCAAGGCACCATAAATAATTGCCAACTGCTGTCGATAGCATGTTTTATCCTCTGACGAACATGGTATGATATTGTGAAGGATATCGAGGATATGAATATGTATGAACGATCGCATTATATTCTCAGCATATAAGCTGGGATAATTGGCAACCAAGTATCCCAGTAGGTCATAAATCCATAGGTGATTTACAATTTTTAACTATATGCCATATTGGTAAATTAATGAATATATCAACAGAACATATCAACCCATTAACATCAATACGATTTTTTGCTGCATTTTTCGTTTTTTTATGTCATCTGAGGTATTTTTTAGGAACTGAGTTATCTTTTGTCTACATAAAAGAAGGATTCATTGGGGTTACATTCTTTTTTGTATTGTCTGGATTTATACTGACACATTCTTATCAGGAGAGAATGGCTTCAGGAAAGATTAACTTACGGGATTTTTACATCGCCAGAATAGCCAGGGTATACCCAGTTCATTTATTTACATTCCTAATTGCGATCGTATTTTTTTCTTTTAACTATTATAGCATAAAGCAGTTTCTGTTCAATTTACTTCTAATTCACGCTCATATTCCGGAACAAAAATTTTATTTCACTGTTAACGCTGTGTCATGGAGCCTTTCAGTTGAAATCTTCTTATATTTATTATTTCCATTACTTATAAAACTAAGCAACAAAAAAATAATATTAATCTCGATAGTTTTGATAATTGTAAAACTTATTTTTTCACACTTATTAAGCGGGAAATTAAATCATGCAATGATATATATATCACCATTATTTAGAATTCCTGACTTTACCATAGGCATTATCGCATATAGATACAGAAGCGTCATCTCCAATCACCTGAAAGTGGTTAGTTTATTAATTTTCCAATTACTATCAGTACTGTCTTTTGTTGTGTTATGTTATTACTCTGAAAGAATAAATATAACATATAGGTATGATATTTATTACATTATCCCAATGGCATTAGTCATTTTATCACTATCAATAAGTGGGACGTTTCTTTACCAAATATTATCCAATAGGTTATTGGTATTCCTTGGTGAATGCAGTTTCTCTTTTTATATGATTCATCAACTTGTAATTATGGTGTTTATTGAAAATAAAGAAAAATTGGAATTAAATGACGTGCAGTTACTATTTGTTATATTCACATCAGCCATGGTGTTAAGTATGTTAACTTACAAATTTATTGAAATCCCAAGCAAGCGTATATTAACAAGAATATTAAAATCTATATCTTTCAATTATTTTAATGTGGTGCGCCGCGTTAAATAAAAAAGTCTCGATGTAAGTGAGAAAATAAAAACCACGCAATTTTTATCAAACTGCGTGGTTTTTAAATTTAGTTCTCAGTATCGTTAAACTGGTTTTAAATGTGTTTTTTTATCAGGTGCAATAGATGCATCCAGCGCCTGCAATTTTTGCACGTACAGCATCCATTCTGTGAGTCTGGCTTTATCTTCGTCCGTGATAATGCCGAGCATTAACTGAGTCCGCCACAACTCCGTTTTTTCGCTGGCTTCTGCAAGCAGCGCCTGCTTTTTGTGTTCGGCATCATTAATCAGCCGTGACTGCGCAACGGGCGGATTTAAATACGCCTGTGTCTCTTTGGCTGACATTTCCGTCATGCTTTTTAAGTTTTCCCGAATTTCAAAGAAAACCGGAAAAACAGCGTCATACTCTGCTTCAAGCTGCTGATAGTCTGTTTTTACACGGTTAAATTCCCTGGCTGCCTCATCATATATAATGGTTTTTTCCTCAACATCCCGCATCAGAGTGGCTGTTTCCTCCGTATTGGCATTTTCACTGTCTTCCGGACTCTCAAATAACTGGTTAAGCCGTTTTTTTGCTTCATTCAGTTCATGCTCTGCGTACCGGAATCGGCTGTCTGCATCAGTCAGTTCCGGCTCCTTTTCAGATATCAGGGATTCCAGCACTGTCAGCGCCGCAACCTGTGATAAACATGCATCGTCATAAGCGTACACGGCATTTTCTTTATTTTTGTAATATTTCATCGTTACCTCAACTCAGACCATTTATCCAGGCTGTTCGCCTCTACTCTGTATGTACTGCCCGGGGGGATAATGGCAGACCCCGATGCCATGCGCGTAAATCCCGAATCAGACCCGCCGGTACCTGAATTTGAAACAGTGACACCATCGACATAAATCACTAACGATGCCATGGAGGTGGCAGGTACGGTACTTGCAAACAGGGCAATCGTCCGCCCGCTGGTGTTCGTGTAATTAACACCAAGATTCCGGGTGTTTTTTACATCAGACCACCGCTGACCTGCGCCGAATACTTTTATCGCTGCAACCGCATCAGTAACCGCTTTCTGACTCATGACATTCGCTGTTGATGTGCCGGTCGTCTGCAAAATATCACTTTTTGCGGCTGTGCCTGCCCCCGTCACCTTCGCTAACGCTATCGCACCGTCATTAATTTCACCGGTTGGTGTGACACGAAATATCGGCACAGGTGCGGCACCTGACAGGTCAGCGACTGCAAACATACCGGTATTACCGATTTCAACCCCATACTTACCGTTCGGGGATAACATCAGTACCGCTGACGTTCTTGTTGAAAACCGGTCGCCATCGGCTTTGGTGTTTGCCAGGTCAGTCACCGCTTTCTGGCTCATTACGCTCGTTGTTGATGCGCCCGGCACCTGAACTACTGCGGTTTTATCGAGCTTGCCGCTGACATCAGCAATCCCGGCTTTTTTACCGAGTTCGGTTGTCAGAAGCTGTTGTGATGCCACTTTGGCGGGATCATTTCCCAGCTGCTGGGCGATATCCGCTTTATCAACTTTTTTCATCAGTTCCAGCTTCAGATACGGATGCAGAACATAATCACCTTTCGGCTGATACTTGTTATCAGATTCTGCTTTGGAATAGCTGTAACCGGCGGCCTGGGCGCCGACATCTTCGGCGGTCATATCGGCTTTCAGTTCCGCCCAGTCATCACCCTCAGCAGGCTCTGTTTCGTTATTTTCAATCTTTGACTGCCAGACTTTCTTATCGTGATACACGATACTGCGGACCGCGTAGGGTTTACCCTCTTCCGCCCACACCGGCACACCGAAAGCCTGTATTTCACCCACCGCTTCCGTTATGTCATGAAACAGGCCGTTCATCTTCTCGCGCTCAATATCTTTGGCCGCCGGGTCGGTGATCTGATCACGTTCATAATCGTAGCCGTAACCCTGGGTGTAAGACAGTGAGCCGTCAGCCTGGATCTCATCAGGCACAGCAGTGCGATCCCCTTGTGTTGCAAAGGGGACTTTAAATATTTTTGTCATGAGGAATTATTCTCCGAAGTTACTTTTCAGGAAGTTTTTACGGTATTTGCCGGTGCCGAAGGCTATTTTCGCCACAACACGGTATCTGACGCCCACCCCGGACGGGCGCGGCATCAGATCGAAGTTTTCCAGCAGAACGCGCAGACGTTCATCCGGATTAAACATGAAGACGTAGTACATATACGTCATATCAAGCGGATCCAGCACAAAGACCTTACTGTCCCCGTTCCAGAAAAACCGCTGCAGAAATTCATTAATATTGGTGACGGTCGGGCTTTGGGTCAGATTAAAGTAGCGCATCCGGATAATCAGCCGTTTCTGCTCCGGCGTCAGCCACAGGGTGTAATCTGCATTACGCCGGAAGTTTGTCCGGAAGTTGGCTTTTTTCTTCCCGAATCCGATACCGATTTTGGCTTTGTCACTCGGCGGGATGTCGATCCCCAGCGGAACATCTAGGATACGCGACCAGACCGACAGACCGAAATCACTGGCGGTATCAATATTAAACACATCACGGTACCAGTTCTGCCAGAAGCTGACCGTTGCCCGTTCAAACCAGTCCGATTTATACCGGGCCAGCGCTTTCAGGTTATCCGCCCCTTCGTACTGCCACAAAACAGCCCTCAGGAGGTCGGAGTGAAACGTTAACTGCTGAACAGTCTGTGTCATACAAACACCACCTGCACCGCGCTGCGGTTGATTCTGGCAACTTCATTCAGCTTTACCGGGTACGTTTCCGATGACCAGTCCGTACCGTTGACTGACAGCGCCACCCGGGTGACAAACAGCCGGGGTTCCGAAACGTTAATGCCGGCCGATATTTCAAACGGAGAGACTTCACGACCGGTAACCAGTCCGCCGTCCCCTTCCGTTTCGCCCCGGGCCCATGATTCAACCGCCGCCGGAATAATTGTCTGTGCGTCCAGTGATGTTTTTTTCACTGTCACGCGGCAGAACAGGACAATCTCTTTTGCCCGGTCAAACTTCACGGGATAGGTCTGTCCGCTGACCGGTTCCGTCACGTCAACCTCTTCGCTGCCGTTGAAAGCTGCCCCGATTGTTTTGGTGCGCAGCAGAGCACGGGCAATTTCCCCGCTTTCCCCGCCCTCAACACACACGTATACGCTGTGCGGTACCAGCGTTATGCCGTCAAAAACCATCGGGGTATCGGTATAGTTTTCCCGGTATGACAGAGAACGGACACCGTCCAGTTCATATAACGCGGAGGTAATCGCCTCACCGACACTGACGGTATTCTTTGCCAGCGTCAGTTTCCGGCGGCGGCGGGACTGTAAATCAGATTCGGCAATACGCCCCAATACCGCACTGGTCGGGTTAGATACCGTTTCCCAGCCGAGAACAGCACTTGCCACCGAATTTAACTGACCGGCGGAACACTCCACAGGGCCGGTTTTAACTGCGCGCATATCCCCGGTAATTTTCCCTGTTTTTCCTATAGTCAGCGATTTTGTTGTCGCAAATTTATCCTTTGACGGCGTTTCAGCCACTGATCCTTTCGGGATGATAGTGTCGGGTACACCGCCGAATTCAACCTGTGTCAGTATTGAATGTGTGGCATCCCGGCGCTGACCGCCCATCAGTGCCCAGATAGCGTCCAGAAAAACACCGCCCGCAATATCCGGGTTTATCTGGTTTGCCAGTTCCGCGTTATTACGTGCCACCGCGTCACGGTTTTCCGTTTCCATCGTGATCAGTGCCCCCTGCGGGGTTTCCGGTGACACATCCAGATCCTGACCAAATACGGATTTAAATTCGTCCTCAACAGCCGTCCGCAAATCCGCGGTATCCGGAATAATCACACCGGATGAGGTAATATAGTGATAGTCAGCCATTTAATGTAATGCTCCCGTATTCTGTCTGCAGAACAGCCACATAATTCAGTTCGTTGTCATTCAGCGTGGCCCTAAATGACACAACGGCAGTCACCTGCGGAATTTCCCGTATACGCTCACGGAATGCGGATTCAAACAGCGGCAGATCCGCCTGCCGCCCGAAGGTGGTTTTCCAGTACGGAATGCCTTTATCCAGTTTGTGCAGCATTTCCCCGCGCAGCGCTTTCACATACTGCGCACAAACGTTTTTTACCGCCGGTTCACCGCTGACAACGGCAAGATTGCCGTCATTTCCGATGAACAGGTCGTTATTGCTGTTTACATCAAAGGTCTTCATACCGGCTCTCCTGAATCCTCATTACCCCGCTGGATACCGCTGTGTTTGTGCGTTGAACCGATATCTTTACCGTTATGCTTCAGGGTACCGCCGTCTGAATCACTGTTGCCGTTGACGGCGTGGTTGCCGTTGACGGTCACATTGCCGGTGTAAATGGTTTCCGGTGCGTTAACCTCAAATAATGGTGTATCCAGTACCGCTTTATCCGCATGCAGGGATAAACACACCGAACCATCCGTTGACTGCACCACCAGTGCGTCTGCGTTTTTGCCGTCGATCACCCAGCCTTTGAGCGTATCCGGGAAAAACATAGCATCACTGAACGTATGCAGTCTGGCCGTGTTAGGTTCATCCTCCAGGCCGCCCCGCTGAAAAATCAGGCTGATATCCCGGTCGTTCGCTTTCAGCCAGCCGAAGTCACCCGGCTTTACCGGCATCCGGATAAAGAACCCGCCGCCGCCAAACCGGAATACCGGGATATTAGGCAACGCACCACGCCCGATCCGCTTCCCTTCTGTGGTAACCATCATTACCAGCGGTTTGATTACCGCCCGGTTTTCCTTATCGTCGTAACTCACAACCGTGGCGGGAAGCATGTCATCAACATTCATCAGCAGATTACGGAACGCAGCCATAAACTGCCCGGCGAGACTGCCGTCATTCGCCTGGTCACTGTTTGGTTTGTTCATTGTTTTGCCCGTGTCAGGCCCGTTTGCAGGTTGCCTGATAAAAGAAAGGATCGTCGTGTGAGGCAATATCGAATTTGAGCTGCTCGATAATGTAATCCCCGTTCAGGGCGGGGTTATATTTGCTGTCCAGACGCAGCATGCCGCCGAGGGATGATTCGCCGTCGATAAGGTAGGTGACATCAACGCCTTTCTCCGTAGCTTTCGGTATACCGACCATGCCGCTTTTCTGGCTGAGGATCCGCAGTCTGCCGGAAAGTGCTTTATCACTGTCTTTGACATACAGCACATCATCATCAATGAACGCTTTCACATTTCCGGCGTCCTGTAACCGTTCAACCTGTTTCAGCGCCGGACCGCAAAAATACCAGTTGCCGATATTTTTATCCGTTGCCTGAAAATTCAGTGTCACGTTACAGTCACGGGCAATGTCAGCCGCAATCTCACTCATTTTTGCCATCTGCTTACCCTCCGGTGACACAATGTCCCGGGCGCTGGCATTATTGGTTTTTGCTTTCAGTGTCAGCGTCACATCCGGTGGTGATGAGATTTCAGCACTGACAATATCGCCGGTGTAGATCCGGAAAATACCGGTACCGGCACGACCGGCTTCAACAACAATCCGGGGTGAGGATTTATTGCCGGCGAACGGACTGGTTTCGGTCAGCAGCATGGTACGGGTTTCCGCATTCAGCCCGTCAATATTCACCGTACATTCGTTCTGCAGCGGATTGGCATATTTGGTACCCCCGGCGCGGATGCGTAATCCCTCATACCACTGCATGCGCCCGTTAAGTTCAATTCCGCAGCGGATCCGGCGTAAATCAATCATCATCGTCTCCCCAATAAACCAGTGTTTGTGATTTTTCAAACAGTTCCCACCACGGAAGCTCATCTTTCTCTGTCAGCAGGGCAAAATTACCGCCGCTCCTGAGATGACGATAAGGGATAAGGGGTTGCCCCGGGACAAGGCGTATTCCCTGAACGATAACCGTGTCATCACACCGGATATCACAGCACATCACACGCCGTGCGGCTTTAATCGTCAGCTCCCATTCCCGGCCGTCCAGGGTCACCCGCAGCCGCTGATTGGGAGCGGTATTCAGTGGTATGATTTTCACTCTCCCCCCACTTTTTCAGTCACCCAGTCAACACCTTTTGTCAGTGCTGACCCTTTGTTTTGTGTGGCCGTGTCCGCCTCTTTTGTCTGAACCCTGCCCCGGTTTACCGTGCTGCTCTGCTCTTTCTTCGCGACTTTACGCGGCGGTAATTCACCGTATTCAGGTTCAACGGTCCGCCATTCGGTAAACCGCAGGGAAAGTTTCACCGCGTCCGCCATATCGGGGAGTTCGTCGTGGTAAAAATTGACTATCAGCATCGGCTGATAGGTTTTTACCCGGGTCTGAATGCCGACAAGCTGATGCTGATCGTAAGCCTGCTGCATGGCTTCAAAGGCATCTTTCAGTTCCCCGGCGAGTATCAGATCCATACCGATTTCCACCGGGTTAACCACAACGTGATCACTGCGGGTTTCGCCGGATTCCACCTGAAACTGCGTTGCCTTATGCTCATCCCGGATACTCAGCTGCAGAGGGCTTACCGACTCAAACAGAGTGACAAAAGATTCCGTATCAAATATCTTCACTTCCGTAATCATTTACCCCACCCTGTATCTGTCTGATGCCCTAAATCCTGCAACTGAGAACCGAGCTCATCTCTGACTCCCGATGCCATACCCTGCGCATCCGTTGCCTGTGTCTCAATCTTAAGCTCACCGATACTGACATTTGTTTCATTACGGGTGGCTGACTGATTGTTGATCGCCTGGCTGGTGACAGGATTCATCGGGTCGTTTGACATGCCGTAAAGGTGTGCGGTCATGGCCTGCGCCATTGTTGCCGCATCTTCCTCACTGATCGTTTTTTCAGGCGGCAAATCATACTCAATCTGCCCCTGTTCATTGACTGTACGGTTAACGGTCTGTTCAATTTCGGTATCATCACCGCCGCCGAACCAGCCTTTTACTGTCGCCCAGCCGTTTTTAATTTTATCCAGCCCCTTGCTGATCCAGCCAAGGTAAGCCTCTATCTGTTTCCACAGCCATTTGAAAATACCAACCACCGCATCCGAAACAGTCTCAAAAACACCCTGAAAACTTTTTCCCCAGTTACTGAGACTCCGGATAAAACCAAGCAGCCAGTTCCACAGCGTTTTACCGCCGTCAACAATAAGATTAAAGGCATCAACCGCTGCCTTGCCGACAATGACGGCAACATCAATAATGAAATTAAACAGTTTTTTGAAAACGTCCCACAGCGCCAGAATGACGGCTTTCAGTCCCGGATATTTATCCAGTATCCGTCCGATCATCGAATCGTTGCCGTCGATGAAATTCATGATGTCGTCATACACCAGCGCAAACGCCGCTGCCAGCAGAGCAATGATTGCCACTATTGCGATAATAGGCCATGTGGCTGCAAGTGTGGCAGCCGCTGCGGCAATCATCGGCGGTACATAGTAGGCGGCTATCGCAATACCTATCGCGATAAAAAACCCGGTGACCAGTGTTTTGTTTTCTTTGCAGAACCCGACAAACTTATTAATCCATGTCAGCCCTTTGGCAAGTATCGGGATCACCAGTTCCATGAAACTGTTTTTCAGCAGCCCGGAAGACTGTTCAAAACTGCGCATGGATTTATTAAACGATATTGACTGTTCAATACTGTCTTTCGTGATGCCGGAATATTCCTTCTGCGCCCCCATCATCCGTTCAAGCTCTTTGCGGCCTTTCATCATCAGTTCGACGGTTTTATCATCCGACACACCGAGCGCTGACAACGTGGCTTTTGCCTTGTCGAACTTCATGCCCTGCACTTTGTCAGCCGTCTGCAGGATTTTTTCCATGGAGTTACCGGCAAAGCCGAATGATTTCGCCATAGCAGCCATGTCCGCCTGAGCGGCATCACGGGTACCGCCGAGTTCTGCCATTGACCCGGCAAAAGCATCCACATCTGCTGTGGCAATATTTATCTTTTTACCGAGTTTATCCATTGCTTCGATATCCGCGGATCTCGAAACAGACTCGCCGATAATCGCAGTCAGTGACATAAGCACACCCACTGCTCCCAGTGCTTTTTTCGCAAACCCGGCAACGGATTCACCGGCCTTCTGGTATTTTTCGTCGGTTTTTTTCAGCGCGTCCCGCAGTGAACTCTGTACTTTTGCTTCTTCAACCGCAGCCGGAATCCCCTTTGTGCGCATCGTATCAACAAAGCGGGAATAGTCAGCATCCAGCGCTTTGATCACCCCGGAGGCGGTTTCTTTGGTTCTGCTGTTATCCTTTTCGGCAACCGTCAAATCACTGAACCCGTCTGAGGCCGCCGCTAACGTGTCTGACAGCGCCTGCACAGCGTCACCGATACTTCCGGATGCCGCTGTCCCGGACTGCCCGGCCTTTTTCATTCCGTCGATAATGTCATCTGTTGAGCGCCGCACACGGTCAAAAGCACTATCAGCCTGACGGGTGTCAAATTCAAACACCTGAACAAACGTATCCATTAATGACATTATCGGTCCTTTGAAGCGGCCAGCGCTTCGTTGTAACGGTTAATGATCGCGATTTCCCACATGTCCATCGCTTCTTCGAGATCTACTGTGGTTTTGAGTTCGGTGAGGGTGGCGAATCTTTCGCTGAGGATGACTGCAAAGAAGCCATCAGCGTTTTTATAACTGACGGGAGTGAACTGCCGACCTTGCTGATGAGGAAAGGCAGGAAGCCGGAGTTCCCGCCGGTCCCGAAAAAACTGGTGTTATACTTCAGCATTTCCAGCTCAAGACGGATCAGGGATTCACCATCCGGTACATGGTTATCAATCAGCGTCTGTGTCTTTAACGGGATTTCCTCACCGTCAGACACCGCACACACATACGCCATCATTTTCAGCATGGCCTCTTTGCTGACCTCGTAATCCCCGATTTTCGGGGCATTCGACAGCGGATATTTGGCAAGGATTTCCCGGCCGGTCACGGCAGGCAGACGGCTGATGACAAATGTCTTTTCAATACCGTCCACATCTTTAATCTGAACTTCTTTCGGTTTAATCAGCATGTTTTTTTCCGTAAAAAAAGGCGGGACATGCCCGCCGGTGATTAACGATTACGTGTGGAATCAAAATCCTGAAACACAAAGGTGTACTGTTTTGATTTAAGACGCCCGGCGCTGGCCGCAGAGTTTCCCCGGCTGCCGTTGGTGATTTTGCCGTTACGGGCGGTGGTGGTGGAGCCGTCACCGTAAGAAGCCACCATAGTGATAATGTCACCGGCATGACGGCGGCCTTTTTTCGCCGTGTTGGCTTCCAGAAGGATCGCCAGGTTCTGATCTTCCTCACTGCCGGGCAGCACGTTGATGGTGACAGTCTGCGGTGTGGGCGTTGACCAGCTCACCAGATTGCCGTTGATATCCATGCCGGTCTGGGCGATATCCACTGCCGGTAAATCCAGCGGATCCGCATCATCCGCAAACTGCGTGATAAAAATCCCGGAAGGGAATGTTTTGCTGGCCTGTACCACCAGTGCAAGGCCGGTTGCTGAAACATCATTCATATTTTATCCTTACACTAAATTGTGTGAACCTTCGACCTTCCGCACCCAGTCGCCCTTACCGTAAATCAGCACGTATTTCATCACGTACTCCGGTAACCCGCTTTCACCGGTACTTTCAACAATCTGTGCGTTGTACCAGTACCCTTTGTCCTGTACATCGTGCCAGGCCAGATCATCACCGGAAGCATCCGTCACCGCGATTTTCTGTACTTCCGTTAAGGTTTTACCGGCAAGAATGGTGCCGTTGTCCACGGCTTTGGTGACCGCACCGGCAATGACCATCAGTGCCCGGGCCTCACCGTCTTTGTTGGCCGGAATGCCGCGTGTCGCCAGTAACAGGCTGAACCACTGCTGCGCGATATACGCTTTCAGCCACTGCTCATTGGCATGCACACTCATATCCGGCGGGTTGGAACTGCCGCCGCACAGGAAGCCGCGCTGATAAAAGCGGATCTGTGAACCGGCCACAGCGGTTTCGCCGTAGTAATTCACCCGCAGTTTATCAAAACGGTCCGCATCCTGATCCGTGGTGACCTGCGCCGGGAAAGTCACCCCGAGCTGACGGAACATATAGTTGGTGGTCGCGTTGGTACGGTCGTAATCCGTGGCGGCCATCACCGCCATCGGCAGCGCCTGGACAAACCAGCCGGTTTCCGTTTTCAGGTTCAGACCGGTTGATGCGGTGCCGATCAGCGCTGCGCTGAAATCTTCGGCATTGTCTTCTGTCACGCTCAGATGCAGCTGGTATTTCACGTTCTCTCCGGCAACGTACTGTGCCAGCGTGACGGCCTGCTCAAGCGACAGATCTGTCAGAAATGTGGCGCTGCCGAAGGAGTCAGAAACCTGCTCGGCAACTTTGAATGCCTCAAGCGGTGTCTGTGCCGGGTTACCTTCCGATGCGCGTCCGGCTGACAGCCCCATCGTATCCGCAAGAACGGAATACCCCACGCTGACCGATGCGCGTTCCTGCACGCCGCCGCTGAGTTCAAATGCACTGTCGAGCGCGTTAAAGGTCAGATATGCCCCGGAAAACTGCGGCTCACTTTCGGCATTCAGTTTCGCCTGAATCAGTGAAGCGATATCGGCATACGATTTGGCTTCGGATAAATCGATATCTTTGTAGCTTTTGGTGACCTTGCCGAATGTCACTGACAACGTGCCGTCAGCAATCATGTTCAGATCAGCCAGCGCTCCGGCTTTTGCTCCGAACAAAGTCGGTGCCCGGCCAACCGGCTCGTAAGAGGCGATCTGTAATTCTTTCGGTTTACTCACCGGGGCCGGACTGACATAGCTGAAATACTGCCGGGCAAACTGCGCCTCCGGAGAGTCAGCACCCAGCAGTTCATCAACCTGACCGGATGCAAACTCCAGCACATGCCCGGCGGGAATTTTAGGATTGGTGGAAAATAACCGCGCCGTCAGCTTACGCATCGGCACGGCAGACGCGCCGATCACCGCTGACGCGATATCGACGTAACGGGTTTGTTTAATTGGCATAGTAAAACCTTATATGCGGTGAATATCCGGATACAGTGCGGTAACAGCAGCCGTTTCCGGACGGAGTGTGCGGGTATAAGTCACATTAAAATCAAAAGACGGGTTTTGTTCGTAGTTGTCCCGGTCATTCAGAAAATAGGGGGTTCGGATGCCGGTTGCCCGCTGAACACCAATACCTTGTTTTCTGAGCGCTTCAACAAAGGGCAATGAATTAACAATCATCCGGACGATGGAGGTGATATCTTTTGCGGTGTAACCGCTGAATTCGGTGATAAATGCCTGCACCTGGAATGTTGTTTCATACTGCTGTGCTTCCAGGTGACCGGCATCACTGCCCTGCGGGTTATAACTGCGTTTCTGCCAGCCCTGCGGATTTTCACCGACCGGAAAGAACATAACGAAATTATCTTCCCGCCCCTGTTTTGCAGACTGAAAACCAGCTTTGACCGGGATATCGATACCCGCCTGCGCCAGCTGTGCCAGAAGCTGTTTCCGGACAGCAATCTCAACATCGTTATCCGTCATGATTGCCTGCCTCAATACAGATAACCGACTTCCAGCCGTCCTGTGCATACCAATCGGCATCCCCGGTCACATCGTAGCGTTTGCCGCCGAAGACCAGATAATCCGGTGAAGCACCGCGCTGAATGGCGCTGATATCGTGGGACGTATACAAGCGGCGGTATACCTGACTGGTGTCAAGCCCCATAGACTGAATGTCCTGAGTATCCACCGCCTGCCAGCTCCCGCGAACCTCAACGGGGTCATAATACGTGTTCTGATCATGGCCCCGTTCGTCAGGCTCCCGGCTTTTGAAGCGGTACCAGAGTACGGTTTGCTGCGGAACATACCGCGAGGCAATCCGGTGCAGATTTCCGAACATTATTTATCCTCCACGGCAAAAGTGACGGATTGCAGCATCAGACCGGAGTCAACCAGCGGTTTACTGGTGGCTTTCCCTTTGCTGTGACGCCGGGCACGGGCGGCTACCGTGGCATCCTCAAGCGGCGGTGTGGTGACCGATTTAATCACCATCTTCACGTCACCCGCTGCTTTTGCGCCGATTTGTTCCAGTCTGTCAGTGATGGTGATATTGCCTTTCACTGCGGCTTTTACAGTACGGACAATCAGATTGCTGTATTCCTGTTTGTGCTCTGTCATGGCCGGACGCATAAACGGGCGCGGCGGGATCCCCCCGGCCGGATAGCCGAGCTCCTGAATCGCCGCCACGTACGCGACAGGGGTACCGTCCGGGTATTTTGAATGCTCAAAGAAACCGACCTTAAGCTGTTTCTTTGCCAGTTCGTCATACACGGCTTTCAGTTGCGCCAGCTTTGTCACCGGTGACCTCCCCGCGTGAAACGCCCGAACGCGCCGCGAAACGCCGCCCGTTCCCCGCCGCCGCCGTGGTAACGCGGTACACTGCACCGTTTTATCAGCGCCAGAAACTGCTGGCCGTAGGTACTCATCTTGAACCAGTGGGACCAGTCGGAACCGGCAGACGGCGCGGTGTAGGACACACTGACCTTATCAATCGTGACACTGGTCACGACACCGGTCGGTGATTCCCCGTCAGCAATACGGCTGTTCAGGTCGAGCATGTGCGCGACAACCAGCATCCACGCTGAATTTGTACAGACACCCCGGCACGGCGAAAAGTAGTTCAGTGCTTCCTGCGCAATGATAAAAATTTCATCATCAGGCACCGCGGCAAAAGCCTTATAGATGGCACGGAAAGACACTAACGGAAAGTCGGTCGGGTTCACGGAACCCCCTTATTTTTTACTGTTCTTTTTGTCTTTGTTGCTGACCGGCGGCTCATTCCCCTCCGCAACCAGTTGTTCTTCGGTCAGCGGGGCGGATTTGTCGCTGGCTTCCATATCGGTTGCCACTTTATCCGGATCCTCTTTGCAGTTTTCCACCGCGATAAACCCGTTTTCTTTATGCAGCTTAAAGACATGGTTATTTTTCAGCTGCGTGTACTGTTCATCACTGATTTCAGTCACACGTCCGCGCGGGGTGTACATGTGTTTGGTCATGACATTAGCCTGACCGGCGATAAATACCGGACCGTCCGGTGTGGCATAGTTCTGGTCGTTGGACAGGGTGCAATAGATATACAGAGACATAATTTCTCCCGGAAATAAAAAAGCCCTCCGCAGAGGGCGATGAGGCGTTACAGGATTAAATCCCGGTCAGACGGGTGATAGCCCACGGACGGGTGACGATAATACCGGCGGTCGCGTTGGTGGCATCTTCCAGATAGCCTTTGGCTTTGTTCTCTGAACCCAGCAGCTGGTATTTCACCGGCACCACCTGGAGAAGAACCGCACTGGTCGCCGTAGAATCATCATCCACGGTTTCGGCAAACATATACGCCACATCCGCGCCGCCGTTGGCACCGGCAAATTCCGGTGAGAACACAAAGCGCAGATTCGGGTAGTTTTCTTTCACCCACTGATACACGGTTTCGCCACGGGCGACCGGATTTGCCACATTCAGTGCGGAACGGTAGCCCAGCGGCAGAGTCACTGTGATAGCCGTATCATCTTTGATAATACCGCCGGACTGCATCTCCAGACGCGAGAACATAGCCGTAATATCGCCGGTGATGGCAGCAAATGTACCGCCTTTCCATTTTGCGGCAGCCGTTTCATATGCCGGTAAATTCGGCTCATTCAGCATCCCGAATACGCGGGTGTCCGGGCTGTTGAAACCGTAATAACCGATACGTTCACGCCCCTGCTCCAGCGCTTCAGCTGCCGCATTGCGTTTCTCTGCGGCAGTCTCAAACCCTGCTGCTGACTGTCGGGCCTCTTCCAGTTTTCCGACCAGGAATCCTGATTCAAAACGGACAATGCCGCGACGTTCCTGATCCTGCCCGTAGGAGGACAACGGAATATTAGTGTGATCACCGTATAATTCGGCTTTACTCACAGGCGTTGCCACGTTCAGGATAATTTCTTCATCGTGCCAGTTACCGGCATTCAGTACGCCGGTGATTTCATCCAGCACGCGGACGCGGGTCGCGGTACGGATAAGTCCCGGCAGCACATGCTGCAACATCTCACGCTGAATGAACCCGCCGGATATGGCCGGGCCGGTTAACGCGGAGTCCATTGCAGCCAGACCACCGAAACCAATCTGATCCAGTTCGCTGTATGTCCACTTCTGATCGGGCTTAATATTCAGTTGCCCGTGTTTGCGGATATCGCGGCCGGACATATAAAACTTTTCTTTACTGACGGGCATTATTCACCTTCCTTCGCAGCCACTGTGTACGGGATTTCGGTCAGACGGATAACACACAGATGCGGCGATTCCGGTGACTCAATGTGACGGCTGACAAAACCGATAACCAGATCACCGGCTTCCGCTGTTGCCTTCGCAGACAGCGATCCGTCATCCGGGCTGAACACCACCGGAGCATTAATTCTCTTCACCCCGGCGGTGATTTCGGTGTTAATCTCACCCATGGTGAGAAATTCCCCCTGCGTCCCGTTACGGGCGTATTCTTCACCGATACGGTACGCTTTCGGGTTAATCATGATCCCGGCAAATGCACCGTCACCGCCAACCTGCACGGATTCAACGGAATCATCGTTGTATGTGTAGGCGCGGCCAAACAAATTTTTCTTTTCATCCGCAGAGTTGAGTACAGCTGCGGTCACACGGGTCGGGCCGTAATGACTGATTTCACCGATAACACCGGAAATCATGCCGTTCGCCACAGTATTCGGGATCGCCATTATTTCTCACCCCACTTTTTCATAATTGAGTCTGTACCTGCAGCGGCATCCATCGTCGCATGCGCCTTTTGTGAGTCCGGTGTGCGCCCCTGCATCCAGGCATTCAGGGAAACACTTTCCGTGCCCTTTGCACACTGAATCCCGAGTTTTTCCACACCGTATTCCGCCACCTGCTGTTTCGTCATGGGTGCGTGATCAAATACCCCGATAAACGGCGTCAGCTTGTGCGCCAGTGCGTCACGTTCCCCGATCTGCTTTAACAGTTCGCCGGTGTCCATGGTCGGTTTGGCCTTCTCCAGACGGGCGATTTTGCGTTTCATTGAGGACATTTCATCCATCGTGGTGATACCGCGTTTCAGGCGCTTGAGGCGGCGGTTCAGGCTATCTGTGGTCGCCTGATCCAGATGTTCTTTGGCTTCCGTAATAGCTTCTTCCGCTGCCCCGATGGCAATCTCTGCTTTTTCCACCGCCTCCGGCTCTCCGGTTTCAGCAGCTTCTGTGGCTGCTTCCGCCGCTTCAACTGCCGCCTCTGCCCCTTCTTCTGCTGATGCGGCGCCTTCTCCTGCAGCGCCGGTATTAACATTCTCGTCCGGGTTATCTGTATTTTCCGGATCCTGATCAGCAGACGGCTTACCTGCAGCCAGTGCGGCCACGACGATTTGTTTAATCTGCTCAACCTGCTCCGGGGTGAATCCGTTATCATCCCCGGTCGTTTGATCTTTATCTTTGCCTTCTTCGCTCATACGAATAAGTTCCTTTGTATCAATGGTTACAACAAGATGATCCTGCACAGCCACGTCAGCGCCGGTGCGCCCTTCATCGACTAATGCAAGGTGATTGCCACGCAGGTGGCGCTGAACAACTTCGTATGCCTCCCCCTCGTACACACCGGGGCTATCGAAGTCATACCGGCTGCGGTAGCCCGGTGAAAGGTCAATCTTTCCGCTGCTGATATCGCTCAGAGCGGCGTCAGAAAAGATTTTGATATTCCCGCGCAAATACGGATGGTCGTAATACACGTTTTCGCCGATAACGCCCTGAATACCTTTTTTCTCTGCCGGTGTGGCGTTCTTACCGAGCATTTCGTGATCGACAATGAACGGGGTCAGGCGGAATGATTTAATGGTTTCTTCACTGGCCAGTTCCTCCGGCGGCCGGAACACTTTGTAAATTCTGTCCGGCTCCGGTGCGCCGATTTCAGCCCCCAGATAATCAAAAACCCCAGCCTTTGAGATGGGGTTGTCTTTTACTTCGAGCCAGCCGTTGTTGTCATAGGTTCGCTTTGTCATGTTTCCTCACCAAAGTCGATAACCGGTGTCCAAAAACATTTGCAGTTCGGCAACTGTCCGGGCAATCCGCGTTCACCGGTCCTTTCATCAATAACCGGCGGGTCGTCCAGGTCGAACACCTCACCATCAAGCTGCTGATGTAATTTCCGTGGTTCCGCGCTGCCCGCCGAGTGATGCCATATTGCTTTGCGGATCCCGGCAGACTTCATCCGCTCATAGTTCGCCGCGGTGGTGATTTTGCGGGTCTGGTCAACGGCAATAAACACCGCCCGTTTTTCCTCTTTCACACCCGCTGCCTTTATTTCATCCAGCAGGGTTTTACTGCCGCTGCCGGCCTGGCTGACCGAACGCAAGGCTGCGCCCTCAATACGGGAATGAAACTGCTGCGGAATGGACTTAATCAGGGAGACATTTTCTGCCGTTGCGGCAATCATTTTGTCTTTCAGGGCTTCGGGCATGGCCGGAGTTTTTATCGTAATACCGCCGGAGAGTTGTTTCAGTGAATCGTCCAGGCTGCGCTGTGCGTTCATGTCCACCTGCGAGGTGAACTTATCCGCCATCTCTGCGGCCTGACTGTTAAAAATTTTATCCCACTTGCGTTTCAGTCGGTTCAGCCAGATTTTGGTCTGGCTGGCAAAGCTGGCATCCATGGTCACGCCGTCAAAATCTTCATGCAGACTGCTGAACGTCTTTTCGTAATCTGCAATCATGCCTTTAATCAGTTGTGACATGTCACGCTGGTAACGGCTTTGGGCTGCTGCTGAATACTGCAGGGGTTTTCCCTTCATAACCGCCTGCCGGGATGCCGCCCACCGTGCCCGTTTGGTTCGTACCCGTATTTTCCGGGGCATAATCGTCCTCGTTCACGTCAATACCGTAAAATGCCGATTCTTTATCTGCCGCCAGCTTTTTGCGGATATCCAGCCCGTCAACCGCACCAACCGCCGCATATGCTGAATCGGTCTGTGCCTGTTTGAGTTTGATATCTGCATCCTCAAGTCCGGTAGGACTGTCCAGCGGTAACCAAGTGATTGAAAGCTCGTCCGTCCCCATACCCTCGCTGCGCTGTAACATGTCGTAGTGACGCTGCAACAGGTCTTCTAAGTCATTGGTCTGGATGCTTTCCAGTTCCTCCCGGTAGCTGGATTCTTCGTACTCACCAGTCGCATTAAAGCCTTTCGGGGTTGTACCGAGCAGCTTTGTTGCAGGAACGTTCGCCGCAGCGGCAACAAGCTGATACTGCGTCATAATGGTCGCGTCCAGATCAGCGAGTGATGTATCGAACTGCTGAACAGTGTCTGCAGCTCCAACTGTCTGTACGCCGTAGTTATCACGCATCTCCGTAAATTCAATCATGTTCTGATGAATGGTGGCTGCGTTAACACCCTCAACATCTGCCATACCAATAGTCGTCAGGCGCTTTGTCATCGCCAGCTGTGGTGCTTCGTTTGCTGTACGCTCAGAGGCATACACGCGCTCATACACACGCTCAGGGACTGATACGCCGAAATAGTTATAAGTGGGTTTGAGAATGTCCGGCACAGGGAACGGTACAAACTTCACAAAGTGCGATTTGTGATACCGGCGACCGCCGATAATCCAGTAGGTCGGTTCATAAAAATCAGGACTGGCCGGATCCTGTAAATTGGCATCGGTTAAATCCGGTGTTACCCACTGCGGATCCAGCTGCTTAATCCCTTTGTACATGCCTTTCGCCACGCCATCCGGGTTAAACGGGTTTTCATACCATTCCTGCGGGTTGGATGTCTCAACCAGGAACAGCGCCAGTCTGCCCCCGTACACGCGCCCGAAGTGAATCAGCTCTTTCATGTGGTGCTGAATGCGATATTTTTTATCCTTCTTCCGTAACTTTTTACTGATGCCGTGATTATCCCCGCCGTCACAGTCGAGGTTATACCCCTGACGGATCGCATCACGTGCAGGCATGCTGCACGCTTTATCCACCAGCCAGTGCTTGGCGATCACCGCGCACATGTTGTTACCGATGAACATCTGCGAGGCGTACCACGCTGCCTGTGACTCAGGAACGCCGTATACCTGACCGCCTTTAAATGCCGGTACGGTTCCGTCGATACTGTCCATCGCCACGCCCTGCATGGTGGGTTGCGGCAAGGCCAGCCCCTGAAATCCTGTTTGGGCTGCCAGTGCTGAATATAAATGCGTTGAGAATGCTGACCGCTTAGGTGCGGCAACCTCTGCTGTTTTCCGCTTTCTGAACGGCCACATGTTATGTCCTCTTGCGTGAAAAGAATCCGCCGCCTTTCTTCTGGAACAGATAGCGCAGCGCCTGTGTCATGGCATCCACGGTGTCATCGTTCCCGGCAAACGGGAATGTCGTGATTTCTTCCACCGTTTCGGTGATCCACGGTTCAATATCTTTATGGGGCAGCCAGACGTTCCCGGCTTCCCATTCAGCGGTGCAGGCGTGAGCACGAGCAATTTTGCTGCCGTCCGGCTCTATGGGCACCAATCCTGATACGGTCGTTTTCAGCGTATCAATGACTGCCGGTCCGTTGGCTTTATCCTCCACCAGCTTGCGCCGCGCCTGCGGGTATTTCTCAGCCAGTAATTTCACGGCTTTCAGGGTTTCAGTGAAGCTCATACGCTTGCGGATCTGGTGAAGCAGGTAAGCATTAGCACCCTTCTTGCCCCATACCTGACCGACAACGTAGTCCGTGCCGTCACTGTCCTTGAACGTCATATCCCAGCTGTGAATAACTTCATCAAAGGTATCCGGCAGATCTTTCGGCAGGTAGTACTGCGCGAATTCTTCGTGGAATATCTGCCCGTCTCCCGGTTTCGGTTTCTGCTGGTACATGGCAGACCAGAAGTAATCACCGAGAATAGCTTTTGTTTCGAGCAGCTTGTCCAGCGGATGCAACTCAGGAACAAGCGCCTCACCCTGTTCGTTGATGGCCGGGAACGCCAGCACTTTGGCTTTTGGCGTTTTCTCTTTTACCCGGCCGGAAAGGTCATCTGTCGCCCAGCGGGTCGCCATGATGATTTCGCCACTGTTCCGGGACAGGCGGGTTTTGAACGTTGATGCGTACCAGTTCCAGATTGACTTTTTAACCGTGGGGCTGAGCGCTTCTTTCGCGTTTTTTATCGGATCATCAATAATCCCGAGATCAACTTTTTTACCCGTCAGCGGACCACCAACACCGGCACAGACGTATGTTCCCTTGTGATTAGCAATTCCGAACTCTTCGGTATTACGTTTAACCGCCACGCCATCAGTCGGTTTGTTGCCTAACCAGCTTTGAGGAAACAGCACCCGGTACTCATCTGACGACATGATGCGCTGAACATCCGTGTTCATGTCACCGGCCAGATCTGACGAATAGGACAATGCGCCCACACGTTTATCCGGATACTTACCGAAGAAATACGCCGGAAGATACCGCGACACAATATCGGATTTACCGTGCTGCGGCGGTGCGCCGAGAATCAGGATCGGACGCTTACCGGTCATCATCTCAACCAGAAAGTTATCCAGTGATGCACAGACGGTTTCTGAAAAGTGACTGGTAATGTATTCCGGGTTAATGTACTGAATAAATTCATGCAGACTGCGCCGCGCTATCTCTCTGCGAACTTCTTCATCAAACAGATCGACATTGATATCCATCACATCACCTAAAATGACAAAAACAAGCCTTTCAGCGCCGAATCACTCCGAAGCCGCTTCCGGTTTTTTGATAACAAATGAGTAACAAAATAAACGGGCACATTGCCCGGGGATGAGTATTGCTTTTGACGGGTTCAGTGTGCTTTTTGCGTGAACCTGATTTCGCTTATGCGGGTAACGTCCATTATGTTAAACAGAGGCTATTTCCCCGCTTTTTCGCGCAACTGCAGAAGCTGCTCTGTCGTCAGGCCACTGAGGTCAAATCCCGTTGATTGTATCGGGCCGCCATCGGCACCGGTAAGCTCTGTCCGGTTCTTCAGCATCCCCAAATGCTGCGCAACCATCTTCAGCGCATCATCCTGATTGCGGGTGATAACTTCGGTACCGAACTTACCCTCTTTTATCCCGGCAAATAACCGGCGGCTTGCGCCCCTTAAATCCCGTGTGTCGTGGAAATGAGGACGACCGATACCGGCACCATTGCAGCGGGGGCAGTCAGGATTCGGGTCCAGTGTGCTGTCGTAACCGTAGCCGCCCCTGTCGTTCGGTGCTTTTCGTTTCTTCTCAGTCGCGTCAATGACAGCATCCTCAAACTCTATCGAATCCCGCCACTGATAGTTAAAGCCGAAGCCCCAGCAGTGACGGCAGCATAACCGCTGATATTCCGTCAGCTCACGAACATCCGCCGTGGCGATATCCCACCACATTTTTAAAACGGCATCCTGAGTGATTTCAGCCCTCCGTTCTCTGGCTTCCAGCGCATCCGCAATTGCCCGGTTGACCTCGACATTTCTATACATCCTGCTTGCGCTTGTATATGCGTTATGCCCTTGGCATTTTCCCCCTGCTCTTTTATATGCAGCAGTCCGGTTCAGGTCGATAAGATACTCAGTAACAAACCGTGCCTGCATATCGTTAAGCCCGTAATCACGCAGGCTGAACTCGGTTTCGTCATTCTGGGCATTGTTGGATATCAACGTATTAGCTGGCTGAAATTCAGGCGTGTTTTCCCCTGTTTTTTGATGGCTGGTTCGCAGGTTCGCACCTTGGTTCGCAGTCGATATGTGCGAACCTATTTTGCGAACTCTATCAGGCTTGATCCATCCATCTTTTTTCGCCGCTTTCCGTATTGCTGTATCACTTACTCCGTACCGCTCAGCAATAGCCCGTATTGAAAGCTCACCGGCGGTATATTCACGCTTGATAGCATCCCAATCAGGTTTTGCCATAGCTTTTCCCTTAATCTATAAACGGCATTCTTCGGGTGCGAAAGTCAGGAACCGCAGTCTGTTTACCAAATGATACCCCTGTAAATCTGCTTAAATCACGAAGGGCCTGTTGTGGCGTCTCTCCCCATCCGCACAGCGCATAACTGCGAAAGGCAAACTCATCACTCTCCTCGCGTTTTAACCACGCTACCCACACACCAGCCTCTCGTCTGAGGTGAGGTTTCTTCCAGCGATGGGGTATTCCTGCCTCTCTCTTCGCTTGCTGGTATATCCAGCGGTGATACCACTTACTTGATGTCATTTCAGCCCCAATCAGAACAATAAACTGGTTCGTTTTGTATATCCCCGTGGTTCACCGATACCGCTGAGGCCGAGAACTTACATAAAACTCTATCAACGCCACTCAATGAATGACGTTTGCAGAATTTTATAAACTATTAATATCAGAGCCGATACGACCCTCGCCGTACCCGATCATAATACCTTCTGGTTTTACCGGGGATACTTCACCTTCTTCAAACCAGCCGTCAGCGCTGCGTCCATCCGCTGCCAGATAGTGGATGAGATACTGATTCGGGCCGTTATGATATTCAGCACGGGCTTTCACATGACCTTCTTCGCCACTGATAGTGACCTGCACAACCTGACCTAATTCATGTTTAAACATAGTTTTTCCTCTGGTAATAAAAAGCCCCGCTGTTTAGCGAGGCGTTATTTATCTTTCGTTTAGTTTTCATTTAAATTAAGTCAATATACTTAATACGAAGTACTCAAAAAGTGTGATTATAATTTACTGCCCGATTCGCCCCTACTCTCTTCTTGTGGGGCTTTTTTTTGCATGCTAAAGATGCTATTTAGCAAGGTTATTGTTGAATTTCTGTAACGAAGAATCGTCAGTGATTATCTGATATCTGAGTATCTGATTTAACTTAAAAATTCACTTACAGCCATTGTTCGGGCGAAATTATGGACATTATTACTGAAATTATTTTCCGCATCATTGCGTTCATGGCTGAACTTGTTTATACAGCTCTTCGTTTTTTTGGATTTAGAATTGCGGTCTTAGGGACTGGTTTTTTTCTTCTCCATATGTTCAGTTATCATCCTATCTTCCTCGCAATGTTTGTCGCTGTCGTTTGCGTGTTATACGCACCTTTTATATATAAGCTAGTGAAAAAAAAGTAACGGCAATTAATTATTTCATACACTCCGTTCTGATGTAGTCCTGCAGATACAGGGTCTGCTTTTCGTTCTCAGCCATCATTTCCCTGAGACGCCAATAATCTCGCTCAGCTGCTTCACTAAGTCGTGGGGAGCTTTCATCGCGTCCGACTTTGGCGGTATCGGCTCCGGCCTTTGGACACTCGGCCTTGATGGACAGCCGCTTAGCCCCAGACTTAACAGCATCACGCAGGCTATCAATTTCAGTTTTGGCATTGGTTAACTCCTGCGTGTGCCGCGTATCGAGATCGTGAAGCTTCTGCACACGTTCCTGATAGTCTTTGTTGATGGCTACCTGCTCAGATAGCTGGCTGGTCAGTGAATCGCGCTCAGCTTTCAACTTATTAATCCGGCCTGTCTGCCAGTTAATCAGACAGCCAAGCGCGAGAACCCCGACAACAGAAAATACCGTGGTTTTCCAGTGCATATCATGACTCTTTCACTGACAGATCGGCATTACCTACCGGCAGTGGGCGGGTATCCAGTGGTACACCTGACGGCCAGCGGTAACCGATAACACGGTCAGTTTTGAATGCCTTGATATTTACCGCATCTGACTGATTACCACCCAGCACCATCAGGTTACCGGATTCTGTCTTACCGACCACAAAACCAACATGACCGCCGCCGGTGCGGGAGAATGTGACGATACAGCCATATGCAGGCTCTTTCAGCTCATCACCGAACGCCAGATATGAGCGGGAAGAATCAGAACGGGTCGAGCGGATTCCAACACGCTCCAGGCAGGCATTCACAAATCCCGCACACCACGGCACTTTACGTGCAGTGCCAACCAGCCCGCGCAGTTTGCTGTCAATCCACATCTGGTCAACTGCTGCGGAACCTGCTGCGGTGTGTTCTGATACC